>CALLZJ010000238.1 GCA_937858435.1 uncultured bacterium | reverse complement strand
ATGGTGATCGCCTGCCACAACTACGCCAACGACTGGGGTGGCCGGCTCCCCTCGGGTTACCTCGGACCGATCGACAACCAACAGCCCGCGAGCGCTGCGATCAACGCGACGAACGGGACCTACCTGAGCTTCCAGACGTTGATCCTGCCCTACATCGAAGCGCGGCAGGTGTATGACCTGATCAACCCGCAGCTCTTCTACAACCCGACGAATCTTCAGTACCAGGTGGCGATCCAGCCGCCGGTGGGTCTGGAGATCACGCCGTGGTGGCTGGTGAGCGCGGGTCCGGTGCCGTACAACACGCCGCTGGCGGCGACGGCCCGGATCAAGTACTTCTGGTGCCCGAGCGACAACATGCAGCGTGACGTGGGCGTGGTCGGCACGCCGGTGGCCCCGACGGCCCGCGTCGTGGTGGCGGCACACTTCTACCATGGCGGCCCGACGCCGGTGGCGCAGCCGATTCCGCTGACGACGCTGTCGGCGGTGTCGCTGCCGTTCACGGCGACGACAACGGCCTACGGGGTGACGAACTACATTGGCGTGTCCGGGGCCATGGGTCGCGGGAACAGCACGTCGGCGGGCGCGTACATTCCGGTGGGCCTGACGGCGGGCTGGGGTCTGTGGGAAGGGGTGATGGTGAATCGCGGCCAGGGGACGCTGAATCAACTGACGAACCTGGACGGGACGAGCAACACGCTGATGCTGGGCGAGGCGATTGGTGGGATTGGCTACTATCCGAACCCGGCGTACGTGCTGACGGCGGCGGAGCAGGTGGCGAGCGCGCCACGTCAGGTGCGCTACTCGTGGATGGGGACGGGCGCGGCGGGCGTGGTGCTGGGGATGCCGCAGTTGGCGCCGACGGCGTTCCATGCGTCGAGCCGCCACCCGGCGGTGGTGCAGTTCTGCGCGGCGGACGGTGCGGTGCGTGGCGTACGTCGGAACTCGACGGCGATCACGCCGCCCGGGACGTTCCTGAGTTCGGTGACGGCGCCGCAGAACGACTGGTTCGTGCTGCAGCAGATGTGCGGCAAGAACGACGGTCAGACCCGTGACGAGTCGGTGCTCATCGACTAGTCCGTGGCCCCTGGCCCAACGAATCCACTCGCAGCCACCCCCCAACCCGGGGTGGCTGCTTTTTTCCGGCTCTGGCGGCCATCCTTCCCTTGACGCCGGGGCAGCGCGTTCTAGGATGACCTTCTTGCCGAAGCGACCGGCATGAGTTGTAGTTTGCGGTGGAAGCACAATGATGTCCAAGACGTTCATGGCCCGGCCCGGCGAGATCGACCAGGCCTGGTTTCTGGTGGATGCAAGCGATCAGGTTGTGGGGCGCCTCGCCGTCGAGATCGCGCGGGTGCTCGTGGGCAAGCACAGGCCCCAGTACACGCCTCACCAGGACACGGGTGAGTTCGTCGTGGTCGTGAACTGTGAAAAGGTCAAGTTCACGGGCAACAAGATGGATTCGAAGGTGTACCAACACTTCACGGGCTACCCGAGCGGCCGCAAGGTGCGCTCGGTCCGCGAGGTGCTGGCCAAGCGGCCGGAACGGGTGCTGCGCGAGGCCGTCCGCCGCATGATGCCGAAGAACAACCTCGCTCGGCAGCAACTGCGTAAGCTCAAGATTTACGCCGGGCCGAGCCATCCGCATCAGTCCCAGCAGCCGACGCCGCTTCAGTTTACCTTTGGCAAAGGGAAATAGCGAAGGACGACCATGGCCGAACGCAAGACCTACACCTGGGGTACGGGCCGGCGCAAGTCGGCAGTGGCCCGAGTGCGTATCTGTCCCGGCACGGGCAAGTTCGAGATCAATCGCCGCCCTGTCGACGTATATCTGATCGAGCCGCGTGATCGCAGTCATGTCCGCCGTCCGCTCGAAGTGGCGGAGTTGGCCGGCAAGATCGACGTCTTCGTCAACACGCATGGCGGCGGCGTCACCGGCCAGGCCGGCGCGATCGTTCAGGGACTGGCCCGCGCGATCAAGGTTTACCTCGGCGCACAGCCGCCGGCCGCGGCCCCCGCCGAAGGGGAAGCTCCCGGCCAGCCCCCGGCCATCAAGAAGCTCCGCGACTCCGGGTTGCTCACCCGCGATGCCCGCATGAAGGAACGCAAGAAGTACGGCCGGCGCGGCGCGCGGCGCGGCTTCCAGTTCTCCAAGCGCTAACCGCTTGCGACATCCGCCCCAACCCGCGCGCCCAGGCGCGCGGGTTGTTCTTTTCCTATCCAGCCGCCTCCCAGCACCCGGCTACCGGCATAGAACACCACCGCCTGCCCCGGG
Organism: uncultured bacterium; assembly: GCA_937858435.1. Taxonomy (GTDB): domain Bacteria; phylum Planctomycetota; class Planctomycetia; order Gemmatales; family HRBIN36; genus CALLZJ01. Next base: position 31,960 of record CALLZJ010000238.1, on the reverse strand, counting down.
GCCACGCCGAACTGTGGCGACTCGAACCGCACCCGGACCGTGCCGGCATCTCGGAACCCCAGCCGCCCGGGAACGGCCGCCTCCCGATAGCTGAACTTCGTGAGCACCTCGGCGGGTAGCTCGTTCGTTAGCCAGTGGCAGCCTTCCGCGATCAGGTCCGGCACCAAGGCCTCGGCTCGGGTGCCCAGGACAATGGCGTTCTGCTGGGGGAGGAGTTCGAGAACGAAGCGCCGGGCGGGGCCGGCCACGCCCAGCCCCTTTCGCTGCCCCACGGTCACGCCCGGCAGGCCCGAGTGCGTGCCTACCTGAACCCCGGCACGATCGAGAATCGGCCCCGGTGTGGCGGCTCCGGGTCGCCGACGCTCCACCAGCCCGGCCACGTCGCCATCCGGCAAGAAGCAGAGCGAAACGCTATCGGGTTTGTGGGCCACGGGCAGCCCGGCGGCGGCCGCAAGCTGTCGAACCTCGGGCTTTGTCAAACTCCCCAGGGGCAGGTGGAGTCGGGCCAGCATCTCCTGCTGGATGCCGAAGAGGAAGTAGCTCTGGTCCTTGGCCGAGTCCACGGCACGATGGAGTTCGGGTCCGCCGGGGCCCGATCGGACCTGGGCATAATGGCCCGTGGCGATCCCGTCCGCGCCCAGGGCTCGGGCACAGGTCCAGAGCTTACCAAACTTTAGCCAGGCATTGCAGAGCACGCAGGCATTGGGCGTCCGGCCGCGCAGGTGCTCAGCCGCGAAGTGATCGATGATGCGTTCGAACTCGGCCGCGAAGTCGAGGGCGTAGAACGGGATGTCGAGCACGTCGGCCACGCGGCGGGCATCGCGGCTGTCCTGGGCGGAGCAGCAACCCTGCTTGCTGGCGGCGGGCGCCTGGGGCTCGGGCGCGGTCACGCCGGTCCGCATGAACAGGCCGATCACCTCGTGGCCGGCCGAGCGGAGTCGCCAGGCGGCCACGGCACTGTCCACGCCTCCGCTCATCGCCACGACGATCCGGGCCATCACCGATCCCAATTGGCGGTTTAGTCGGCGCGCCGAACGGGCTTGCCGGGTTCCTTCATTGTACGGCCAGGTGGAGGTGCGCCGCGGGCCCGGCCTTAGGCCCCTGCCAGTTGCCGGCTGCGTTGGCGGAGGATTTCGGCGGCGACTTGGTTGGGATTGCAGCCGCGCGGCAGCCGGACCAGCGGCTTGCCGTACAGCTTGCAGAAGCGGTGGACCTCGCCGTAGGCATGGCTGGACCAGCGAATGGCTAGCAGCACCACGGCCACGTCGGGCCGGCGAACGTACGGCTCGAAACTGGCGATGGACTCATGCGGCCGTGTTGAAATCCAGTAGAGGTCCGAAAGTCCCAGGGCGTCGATGAGAGCCTGGCGAACGTGGGGCCGTTCCTCGCCGCCGATCAGGACCACCGCCTTGCCAGCCAGCAGTTCAGCGACCTCGGCGACTTGGGGCGCCACCACGGCGTCGGCCTCCTCGTCGCTACTCTCCGATCGAGCCTGAATGACGAAACGATACTGATCGATGGCATCCAGCACCTTGGCGAAGCCATCCGGCAAGTCATCGAGGTGCGGCAGTTGATCGATCACGGGCAAGAGCGCCTCGCGCAATTCGACGTTGCTCGGCGGCAGACCCAGGGAGATCACTTCGTCGACGAGCTGGGCAATCTGGGGCCATTCGTCGGCGGGGATGCGCTCGTCGGTGATGCCGCGGGACAACTTGTAACGGAGGTTGTCGAACTTCTTGCGGAGGGCCCGCTCCTGCCCAACCCGCTGCTCCAAGCGTTCGCGCAAGGCGTGGGCCCGATCGAGACGTTCCTGCCACCGGTTGGGGTCGGCCTGATCCTCGGCCCGCATATAGCGGGCGATGTAAACCCGATGGTGCTTGGTCATGTCACGGACGAAGTTGTAAACCGTGACCTGGTCGTCGTCGCGATCCTGGCCCAGCCGGAGGAAGGCAGCCCGCATCGCGGACTGAGCCTCGGCCAAGAGTTCGAGCACATCCCGGAGGCCAACGTTGGTGGGTTGGTTCGCCTGGAAGATCTTGACGACCTCCAGCACCTCGGCGAGGGCCTGGTAGGACTCGGCCAACGGGCCGGCAAGGTCGGGGGCGTCGGCGAAGGTGTACGAGTGATTCAACATCCAGAGGTAGCAGGGCTGCATGGTGGCGGCGGCGCTGAGCAGTGCGGCCCGGCGGGGCGAGGGGCCGGCCAGGTCGGCCTCTGCCGTACAGGCCCGCTCGGCGACATAGCGTGCGGCCTCGGCCTTGAGTCGGCAGCGACGGATGACGTCGTCGATATCGAAGCGGGGCTCTTCACGGGGCATCCAGGTCGGGTCATAGGTTATGGCGGAGCCCTTCGTGACGTTGCCGGTGCGGCCAAGGGTCAGTTCCGGGAGCGGCTCGGTCGAGCGCGGTCGGGGGGCGGGCGGGGCGACCGCAGGGACGGGAGGTGCCGCGGGAGCGGGCTCGGCCACGGGGCTGGCAACAGATTCCGCGGGCGGGGCCGCCGCGTGCTCTCCAAGCAGGGCGTTGGCCAGGGCGTCGAGTTCGTGCCGCACCTGGGGGTCGTCAAGCACGAGTCGCAAGAGCCGTCCCGAGAGTCGGGCAAGAGCTTGGCGTGCGTCGCTGGTCATGGCTGGCCTTCGTGTCGGTTGGCAGGCGCGGGGGTGGGACCGCAGCTTCTCATTCTATCACATGGAGGACGGCAATGGCGCGGGGCAATTTCGGGCGAAATTGGCGTGGGTACATCCAGATTTCTGAGGTCCCCCAGGCCCTGCCAGGAGGGATCCACGGCGTCTTGAGGGCCTGCCGACGGAGGTTCCAGGGCTCGCCACGGGGTCTCCACGCTTCTGGGCGCTGCCGCCACGACTCTCCAAAGGGTCTCCACGAGGGGTTTTTCGCTTTCGGACGCTCGCGCCACGTCGATTTCACAGCGTTTTTGGACCACTCCATGTCTCCGGGCGCCATATTCGGGCTCAGCGCCGTGGTCGTGTCTACCCCGGCCGCGCTCCCGCAGGCTCAAGCAAACTGGGTAGTCTACCATAATGAACAGACGTATACAACCCGGTTGTGGCCGCTAGGCGATTGTGAGTGCAGCCATAATCCTGCTGGATTCCCTCTTCCGCAGCCTGGTTTTGCTGCCTGACCTGCCCGTTGTGAGCAGATGTGCCCCAAGAGAACTGGGCTACTCCTGTTGGCGCCTGCGTGACGGCTGGTACACTCGGATGGAAGTGCAGGCCCCGGAGTCGACGTCACCATCATGATGCTGCTTGCCCATCTGCTTTATGACGAGTCGGCCGGCCGGGTCATGCTGCGGGCGTTGCCGATCCTGATCTTCGTGCTCGGGGCCTTTGCGATCGCCTATCGCTACTACTCGGCCTTTCTGGCCGCGAAGGTGGCGGCCCTGGACGATTCCCGCCCGACGCCGGCCCATCTGCGTCACGACGGCCAGAACTACCATGCGACGAACAAGTGGGTGCTCTTTGGCCATCACTTCGCCGCCATCTCCGGTGCCGGGCCGCTGATCGGCCCGGTGCTGGCGATCCAATATGGCTACTTTCCCGGGCTGCTCTGGCTGGTGGTCGGCGTGTGCCTGGCAGGGGCGGTGCAGGACATGCTCGTGCTGGCCGCCTCGGTCCGGCGCGACGGCAAGTCGTTGGCGGAGATCGCGCGGACGGAGCTGGGTCCCAAGGCCTCTTTCCTCACGTCGCTCGCGATTCTGTTCATCGTCATCCTGGCCCTGGCGGGGCTGGGCTTCGTCGTGGTCAAGGCCCTCGGCGGCGAGGAGGTGAGGCTGCCGGAAGGGACGATGATCGTTCTCCCAGCAGGTCAGCCCGAGGTTGAAGAGATCGTTGAGGATCGCGCTGCTGGCCCCATGGCGCGCTTTTGGAATCGGGTGCGAAAGTGGGTTGGCTTGCCAGTAGAGCCAGAAGCAATGGAACCCTACAGTACGCAAATTCAATCATTTCCTGCGCTGGTCCATTTCCCGCCTGGCTGCACGATCCAGTACCCCGGAGCTTCTAGACCAATCCTGCGAGCGGAGGGATTCACGCTAAGGACCTACGCCGAGGAATTGATGATCGTTAAGCCTAGGAAGGGGCAACGAACGAACGAGTACGTGGTGCGCCCCCTTGCCGTCCAGCTCATCCCCGGCTCCTCCTGGGGCATGTTCACCATCGCTTGCACGATTCCCATCGCGCTCCTGGTCAGCTTTTACATGTACCGGCTGCGGCGGGGCCGGGTGCTGGAGGCTTCGATCCTCGGCGCGGTCGGCGTGCTGGCCGCCACCGTCGCCGGGGCCTGGATTCCCGGCTCGAGCCTGGAAAAGTACTTCTCCCTCTCCCAGGGCCAGACCACCTTCGCCCTGTGTGCCTACGGCTTCATCGCTTCGGTGCTCCCCTTTTGGTTGTTCCTCTGCCCCCGCGATTCCACCCCCAGCTTTCCAAAGACCGCCACAATCTTTCTCCTCGTGGTCGGCGTGGTCGTGGCCAACCCGGTGCTGCGCCACCCGCCGCTGAACGAGACCTTCCAGGCGGGTGGGCCAACGTTCGAGGGGGGCGTCTTCCCCTTCGTCTTCATCTGCGTCATGTGCGGGGCGATTTCCGGCTTCCACGCTCTCGTCAGTTCGGGCACGACGCCGAAGATGATCGACAAGGAGAGTCACATTCGGCCCATCGGCTACGGCGCGATGCTGATCGAGGGGCTGGTGGGAGTGATGGCCCTGATCGCTGCCGCCGCCTTGCCGGTCGACCTCTACTACGACATCAACACGCCGCTCGAAAAGGCACCGCAGCTTGAGCCGAAGCTGGCTGAGCTGTATCAGTCGCTCGGCGTGCCGGCCGCCAAGGATCGGCTCCATGCCGTGGGCGTGAAGGACGTGGCCCACCTGGACCTCAACGACCTGGAGACCATGGTCGGCGGCGAAGCGCTCCGCGGCCGGACCGGCGGGGCCGTCACTCTCGCGGTCAGTATGGCCCTCATCTTCACCCAGGCCCTGGCCTGGACCGCCTGGCCCGTGGCGAAGGTCATGGCCTACTGGTACCACTTCGCCATCATGTTCGAGGCCCTGTTCATCCTCACGACGATCGACACCGGCACCCGCATCGCCCGCTTCTTGCTCCAGGAGATGCTTGGCCGAGTGCATCCCAAGTTCCAGCAGACCGACTGGCTGCCCGGCGCGCTGCTGGCCACGCTGCTGGTGACGCTGGGCTGGGGGACGCTGGTGGCGACGGGTTCGATCTCAACCATTTGGCCGATGTTCGGCATTGCCAACCAGCTCCTGGCCGTGGTGGCCCTGGCGCTGATCACGTCGCTGCTCATCAACGGCGGCAAGGCCCGTTACGTCTGGGTGACGTTGCCGCCCATGCTTTTCGTCACGCTCACGACGTTGACCGCCGGGGCGCAGCTCGTCGGGCAGCAGTTCCCGGCCCGCATCCGCCTCGGCCAGCAACTGGGCAACTTCAGCATGCAGCTCACGGGCTGGCTGAGCCTGGTGCTGGCCCTGGTGATCATGGTTATCGTCAGCTTGATTCTGCTGTTGGCGGCGAGCCGGTGGTTCGTCGTCTTGACGGGCCGGGCCGGCCCGCCACGGCCCGGCAGCACTGCGTGAGCGGTGGTGGCTGGCGTACGCGGCTCGTGCTGGAATTCGGTGAATTCCGTCGCTCCGGGCGCGCCGGCAAGCTATGGTAGGGAGTTGGCGTCTCGCTTCCGATTGCCGCTCACAGGATGATCGCTCCATGCCCCAAGCCGAGCCCGAGCCGCAGCCCCTGCCCGTCCTTACGCAGCCGGGGACCAAGCTCTTCCTCGTCAGTTTTCTCGTGCTCTTTGTCGAGTTGCTGCTGATCCGCTGGATCCCGAGCACGCTGCACATCGTGGCCTTCTTCAACAATCTGGTGCTCATTGGCTGCTTCCTGGGGCTGGGCGTCGGGATGCTGCGCCCCACCGGTTTGGCCGCCGGTGTCTGGCAGGTGCTCTTCCGCCTGAGCCTGACCACCGCGCTGCTGGCCTTCCTCGGTTCCAATCTCGTGAACGTGACCCTGCCCGAGGGCGGCGACTATGGGCTCAACGAAGTGAGCGTCGACGTCGGGTTCAATGTCCCGCTGCCCGCCGTGCTCTTGGGTGTCTTCGCCCTGGTGGTCTGGGTGATGTTCCCCCTGGGGCAGCTCATGGCCCTCTGCTTCGATCCGCTGCCGAAGCTCCGGGCTTACTCCATCAACATTGGCGGCAGCCTGGTGGGCGTGCTGGGCTTTGCCGTGCTTGCCTGGCTGGGGCTACCGCCGTGGGCGTGGTATCTGGTCGCGCTGCTCGTCCTGGCCGTGCTGCATCTCCACGTCAGTCATCTGATTCCCGCGGGTCTCATCGCCGTCAGCCTGGTGGGGCAAGCGTACAACAGCACGCACGGCTTTCTCGATGAGATGCACTGGTCGCCGTACTACAAGATCCTCGTGCGGCAAATGGTCCAGGATGACCCGGCGGCGGGCTTCACCATGGACGTCAACAATCAGTTCTTGCTCTCCGGGTTCGACCTGCGGCCCGACGCGAAGCTGGACGTGGAGGCGGTGGCCCAGAGCCAGACGCCCAACCTGGCGGCGTTGTCCCCCGAGGCCCGCGCCGAGGCCCTCAAGACGGCGGCCAAGATCGTCGACGACGTGGCCATGCTCAAGTCCTACTACGAGTTCCCCTTCCGCCTCCGGCCCGCGCGCCGGGTCTTGATCCTGGGCTCCGGCGCGGGCAACGACGTGGCCACCGCGCTGCGCATGGGGGTTGAGCAGGTCACCGCCGTCGAGATCGACCCGCGCGTGCTGGAACTGGGCCGCCGGCACCCCGAACGCCCTTACGATTCGCCCAAGGTGACCATCATCTGCAACGACGCCCGGGCCTACCTCAACCGCACCAGCGACCAGTTCGACCTGATCATCTTCGCCACGCTGGACGCCCACGGCCTCATCTCCAGCGTCGGCAACGTGCGCCTGGATAGCTTCATCTACACGAAACAAAGCCTGGAAGCGGCCAAGCGGCTGCTGACGCCCGACGGACTCATGGTGCTGTCCTTCGGGCCGTTCCGCGAATGGACGCAGTTCCGGCAGTTCGCCACGCTGCGGAGCGTCTTTGGCCACGAGCCACGTTTCTTTCATCAGGGCACCCCCCACCCCCCCTTCGGGGGGGGCATTCGGGCCGGGGTGCCCCTTGGGGCCCCCCCGCCCCATGGGGGGGGCCTCCCGCCCGCCGAGATCGAACGGAAGATGCGCGAGTACCCATTCGCCGCGCTGCCCGCGACCGACGACTGGCCGCACCTCTACATCAAGGAGCCGCGCATTCCCGTCGAGTACTACGGCGTGCTGGGCGGGGTGGTGCTCCTGGCCCTGATCCTGGTCGGCTGGCAAATGCGGGCCACCCCCCGGTTCGAGCCCGACTTCTTCTTCCTGGGTTCCGGCTTCCTCCTGATGGAAACCAAGAGCGTGACCGAGTTCGCCCTGCTCTTCGGCTCCACCTGGCAAGTAAACGTGGCAGTCTTCAGCATCATCCTGGTGGTGATTCTGCTGGCCAATGGCGTGGTCCACCTCTGGGGCCGATTGCCGATCCCCGCCGCCTATGCGGCACTCGCCGCTTCGCTGGTCGCGGGTTATCTGTATCCGCCGACCGTCTGGGCCCAAGGGCTGGGTCCCACGGCCCTGGTCTTGGGGGCGGGGCTGTACCTGGGCGTGCCGATCTTCCTGGCCGCCTTGATCTTCGCTTCCTCGCTGCGGCTGGCCGCCGTGGGCAGCGTCGCCCTGGGCTGCAACATCCTCGGCTCGGTCCTGGGCGGCACCTGCGAGTACCTCTCCATGGCCTTTGGGCTACGCTTCCTCAGCCTGCTGGCCCTTGGCATGTACGTGGCGGCGCTGGCGGGCTACTGGTGGATGCGGCCCCGCCGGGCTACGAGGCCTTAAACAGCTCCTGAGCAAGCAGACCAGCCCCGCTAGCGTCCCGGCACCAGCTTGTCCAGGTCGGTTAGCTTGAAGCGGACGCTGAGGATGTAGGGCTGTTCGCCCGGCGTCCAGTGGCCATAGGTGGTGACGACGAACGTGTCGTCGGGCAGCCGTTCGACGCCGGGGTAGGCACAGTCCCAGCGGTGGTGATTGTCCTTGAAACGGATACGGTACTGGCCGGGCCGACCCTGGACGAGGTCGTCGTAGCTGCCCACCCAGCCGACCCAATCGCCGGCCGTGGGCGACTGCTGCCCGCGCGGCGGCACGTCCCGGAAGGAGATGAAGAGTCGGCCGTCGGCGGCATACCGGGCCACGTGGCGGTCGCCGTTGAGGGCGGCGGGCAAGGGTCGGGGCGGCGACCAGGTCTCGCCGTCATCGTCCGAGAAAAGGATGTGGCTAGGGCGCACCCGCCGATTCTCCCGCAGAAGCAGGGCCAACTGTTTGCCGTCGGGTGAGCGTACCGCCCCGGGCTCGCAAAGGTGGACCGCATCGTCCCGGTGGATGGCACGCGGCGTCCCCCAGGTCAGCCCGCCGTCGGTTGAGAGCGACTGGTACAGCGTAAAGGTGCTCGAGGCCTTGCCGCCCGCCGCGAAGGCCCGACCATCGTCATGGAAGAAGGCGAGATAATGGCCTGGGCGGTCGTTCCGGGCGACGACGGAACTCATGGCCACGATGCCGCCCCACTCGCCGACGGGCTGCAGTTCGGACCAGGTGGCTCCGTCGTCGCTGCTAAGCGCGGAGCGAATCGGGTACAAGCCACTGAAGAGGAGGACGCGCCGCTGCCCGGCGGCATCGACCACACGGAAGATCGTGGGCGTTTCCTGCGAGCTGGCCCAGTTGGCCGGCGTGGGCAGACGCTCGGACCAGCTCCTCCCGCCGTCGGTGCTGCGTTTATACACGATCGGGCCCCGGCCGTGACCCTTCGGATAGACGCACAGGATGGTCTGGCCGTCTTCGAGCAGCAAGGTGGTGGGATGTCCCAGGTACTGCCCCGGTTCCCGGTCGACGACGACCTGCAAATCGGTCCGCCCGTCCAGGTCGACGAGCGGCAGCGGCTCATCGAGGGCGGGGCTGGCCCAGGTCGATGCCGCGACGACCAGAGCGAACCCAGTGAGCAAGGCCATGTGTTTCATGTGATGCACTCCCCGGGCGTGGCCGGCCGAACCGACGCTACCCTTGCTTGACGGCTCGGCGGCGGAGCCGTTCCTGCCGATATTTCTCGCCCACGCCCAGGTCCCAGGGATGATGAGCGGGGTTGGGCTCGAAGCCGCGATGTTGGGCCAGGCAGCGGTAGCAGACGGTCACGTTGCCCACGAGGTAGTAGAGGATGCCGTCGGCGGCGGCGGTACCGAGCAGGATGGCCCAGGTGAGCCAGATCACGTAGTAGCCGTAAGCGATGAACGAGGCGGCCACGCCGCCGATCAGGATCGAGAGCCCCAGCCAGTGGGGGAAGTCCTTCTGCACGTAGAGGTCGTTGTGGCCACACCAGCGGCAGATGGTCAGGGTCTGACTGGCTTCGCTGCCGGGGGTGGCCTCAAGCGGAGCGTCGCAGAGCGGACAAGGGCCGGAAGCCAACGGCGGACTCTGAGCCGGCAGAAGCTGTTCGCAGTGAGGGCAAAAGACTCGGACGTTCACATCGACTCTCCGAGCAGGTGTTGCCGCAGTAGTTGGTCGGTGAGTTCGCCGATGAAGACGAACACGGTGACGACATAGAGGATGCCGGTGGCCGATTGGGTCGCGTGGAGTCGGGCCGACTGCCAGGCCATCCAGGTCAACCCGGCAGCACCCACGAGCCCGGCCAGGACCCGCGGCGCCAGCCACATCCAGGCCAGTTGATCCAGGCTTCGGCCGGCGGCGAGGGCGAGCCCCAGGCTCAGCCCCACGGCCACGGCCCGCAGCCCCAGGCTGGCGAACAGCCAGCGCTGCAGCCGCAGCAGTGGCTCGATGGACAGGTTGGGAGCGATCAGGTACCAGTGCCCCAGCAGCATGGCGGTGACGGTGTGGCCCAGGAGCAACGCCGCCGAGAGATCGTCCAGGAAGTCGCTCCCCTGGTCGGCCAACGGGCGGTCCCAACCTCGGAGCAGAATCAGACTCGCCAAGAGGGCCGCCAGTCCCAGAGCGGTCGTGGGCAGCCGGGCAAACGCATACTCGGCGAAGGACCAGGACCAGGCGCCAGCGAGCAGACAAAAGAAGCCGAGACTGAACGGCAGCCAGAAAGCGTCATGGGGGTGCTGCCAGGCGAAGACGGCGGCCGCGGCCAGGAAGCAGACGGCGATGGTCAGGTGCAGACGGTAGAAACGCGGCTCGACGACCCCGGTCGGCAAGCACAACAGGGCGGCCGCGAAGCCGGCAGCCAGGCGAATGGCGAAGACTTCCAGCATGCGCAGCGCAGGTGGGAAGAGAGCGAGCGAACTGGCCACGGGCGTGGCCATGACATGAGGGCATTCTATGGCGCGGCGGCAGGGAGCCCGCGTCGATCGCGGGCCGCGCGTTAGATGTCAGCGTGGGCCCCGGCCCATGATCAGGGCCATCGCCTCGGCCCGGGTCGAGAGGTTGTCCTTGTAAACGCCGCGCATGGCGCTGGTGGTGCAGATGCTGTTGGGCCGGCGGACGCCACGGATCGTCATGCAAGAGTGGGACGCCTCCAGCACCACGGCCACGCCCCGCGGCCGCAGCTCGGTCATGACCAGGTCGGCGAGTTGCTCGGTCATCCGCTCTTGCACCTGCGGGCGATGGGCGATAACTTCCACGATCCGGGCCAGCTTGGACAGCCCGACGATCTTGCCGTCGGGCAGGTAGGCGATATGGGCCTGGCCCATGAAGGGCAGGAGATGGTGCTCGCACATGCTCTCGAAGTCGATGCCCTTGACGAGGACCATCTCGTCGTAGCGTTCGGTGAAGCACTTGCCCAAGTGCGTCACGGGGTCCTGGTGCAGGCCGGAGAACATGTCCCGATACATCCGGGCCACCCGGGCGGGGGTCTCGCGGAGTCCCTCGCGGCTGGGGTCCTCGCCGACGGCGGCGAGAATCTCCCGCACGGCACGTTCGATCCGAGGCAAGTCGACAGCGAATTCGTCGGGCGGGCCCATGCCTTCTCTCCTGACGCCGAGCCGGCCCGTCCGGTGTGCCTCTTGGCGGGGGGCGTGCCGAAGCTCAGGCCTGAGAAAGAGGCGGGCACGCATGTCGGCCAGGGCAGGTCCTTGCTACAATACCGCTCCGCACCGAGGTCCGGCGCGGGCGGAGCCGACCCCACCATCTTAGGCGGCCCCCGGTCGGCTTCCAAGGCAGAACCGCAGCCGCGTCGTGCGGGCAACGCCCCCTGGGTCTGACAGCGCCCATGAAAGCCATCGTACTCGTCCTCAATCGGGCTCGGCTAGACGCCATCGGTGCTTACGGTGCCGAGGACGTCGCCACGCCCCACCTGGATCGCCTGGCGGTGGAAGGCGTGGTCTTCGATCAGCACTTCGCGGAGCGGCCCACGGAACAGGGGGCCCGCCGGGCCTGGGAGTTGGGCTGCGTGTCGACGCCGGGCGGCCTGCGCTCCCCCGTCATGCTGGCCGACAGCCTTTGGCGGAGCCACGTCCGGGCCACCCTGGTCGGCGGGGAGGACGGCGTCTCGCGCCGTACCGGCTTTGCCCACGGCTGGGAGACCATGCTCTGGATCCGCCGGGCTCGTCTCCCGGCGATGAATCAGCCCACTCTCGTAGACGGCGTGCTTCAGACCGCCGTCGACTGGCTCGAAGTCCACGGTACCGACGAAAACTGGTGCCTGTGGGTGGAGGTCGATGCCCTGCGGCCGCCCTGGGACCAGGCCGAGTTCGCCGACCCGGAACTGGGCAATGGTCCAACCGATGCCGGTGCCCCCGAGGAATCGGCCGAAGGTGCTCCCGAAGAGAACGATGAGACTGCCGACGAGGACGAGGCGGAGGACGAAGAGCCGAGTGCAGGGCCGGCCGCGGCCGGAGACGACGCCGAAGTCCCGGAGCCGAACTTCGATTGCCGTTCGGCGCTGGTGGACCCGGAGGACGAGGAGGATGCCCGGCGTCTCCGCGCTTGGCGGCTGGCCTACGGCGGCATCATGACCTACGTGGACGATTTGAACGGCCAGTTCGTCGCCCTGCTGAAGGAACTGAAGCTCTACGACGAGACCTTGCTGATCGTCACGACCGACGTGGGCTGGCCGCTCGGCGAGCATGGAGCGGTCGGCGACGCCGGCGTCGGACTCCACGAGGAACTGATCCACCTGCCGCTCATCGTCCGGCTGCCGGGTGGGGTCCAGGCCGGCCGGCGGGTGCAACAGTTGACCCAACCGGTGGACCTGTATGCGACCTTGTCCGAGCACTTCGGGCTGATCTGGTCGCCGGCCATGGGACAGGGGCAGAGCCTGTTGCCGCTCGCGCGCGGCGTCAGTCAGCGGATGCGCGAGTACGTCTGCTCGCGGATACGGCGACAGGGGCTGGAGGAATGGTCGATCCGGACCCATTCCTGGTTCCTGGCGGTGCCCATCACGCCGACCGAGGAAGACGAGCCGGTCCGACCGCGCCGTCTGCACCTGAAGCCCGACGACCGCTGGGAAGTGCAGAACCTGGCCGATCAGCATCCCGTCGTGGCCGAGCACCTGGAACTGACGCTCCGGCGTTACATGGCCACGACCTGGCTGGACCCGCTGGTGCCCGCTCCTCCCCTACGGGACGACGTGCTCCGCATCGACCGCTGAGCCACGCCGCCCTTTCAGCCCAAGAACGCAAGAAGCCCGACTGCTCGCGGGAGCAGCCGGGCTTCGAAGAGTTCATGACTGCCGCGGTGGATCAGCCTTCGGTCCGGCAAGGCACGCGGAGCCAATGCCGGCCGAAGCCCGCCAAACCGAAGCCCGCCATGCCCATGAGAGCGAGCGAGGTGGGTTCGGGGATGGCTGTCGAACTGGCCGTGTAGAAGAAGGTCTCCGAGTCGCTCGTGATGAGGTCGCCCCCCACTTGGGCGCCCCCGCGCCAGTCGACTTCATAGCCGCCAGCCGGGGAGAAGGCCCAATTGAAATGGGCATGGCCTCCCGCCAGCATGAAGACCGAACTCGAGAGGCCGCCGCCGATGTGGTTACCGCCTTCGGAGAAGGAGACCCAGGCCGTCGGATTGCCGAAGGTGTCGGTGGTGTAGGCCGAGAAGCGGCCCGGGCCGCGAACGTCAACGACCTGGAGCTGGACCCACTGGAAGCTGCCCGCGGGGAGGCGGGAGTCGCCTGGGTTCCAAGGCGTCACCACGCCAAAGGGCACTTCTTCCGACGAAGCGCCCAGGTAGAGCATGTCGGGCTGTTGGGTAGCCGGCAGGATCCAGAGCGGCTGGCCGGCCCCGACGCCGAGGAAGTCCCACTGGGCGCCGCCCGGCCTAAGCATCATCGTGTTGGGCCCGGCAAAGAGCACGCTCTCGTCCGGCTCAAAGTGGGCCTCGTTGTCGTGGTCGTGGATCTCCAGGTAGAAGGAGCTGCCGGACCAGCCCGCCATCGGAGCGTCGAAATGGCCCACGGAGAAGATGTTTTGAGCACTGGCAGCGGAGTTCCAAGCCAACGCCAGCCCGGCCACCAGAGCCAGGCGCATAATCCACGGTCGCATGAGAAGGGTCTCCTTCGTCAAGAGGACACAGGTTCGGGAACACCAGCGAAATTAGTCCGCGGGAGGCTTGGCGAAATTGAAGTTCTGATCTGCCCAAATCTTGATTTGCCGAGCCGGAATGTATTCCACGTGACCGTCGGCATAAAGGTAGTTGGCTCCGCCCGTGACGCGGGTGCCGCCCTGCCGGCCCGCGAAGAAGCGGTCGGGCTGGATCTCCTGCAGAATCTTGTTCCAGGTGACACCCGCGCCGTTGAACCAGTTGCGCGAGTGGGTGTGGTCGGAGTAGATGGTCGGTGCCATCTGGTCCGACACGGTGAAGACGGTGATGGTCCGCGACCGATTGGGGATGCCGTTGAGCTTGAGCTGGGCGTCGGGCCCTGGCACGCAGATGTACTCGTTCATGGTGTAGCTGGTGCTCATGTTCGACTCGCGCACCATGCCGTGGGGGTCCATCGGGCAGATGCGGACGCGGTCGACGTTCTCCAGATAAGGGGCGAGGGTGAAGATCCAGGACTGGGTGAAATCGACGCCGGCCGTGTGCATCGACTTGGGGAACTTGCCGTCCTTCTCGTTGGCATACTGTTGCAGGGCGATGCCGATCTGCCGCAGGTTGCTGGCGCAGCCCATCTTGGAGGCCACCGAGCGAACCTGCTGGACGGCCGGCAAGAGCAGCCCGACCAACACCGCGATGATCGCGATCACCACCAGCAGTTCAATGAGCGAGAAGCCCGACCGACGTTGGCGTAGCACTGGCAGTCCTCCCGAATGACAACAAGGTATGACACTATTTGACCAAGTATAGTTTGGCGCTCTACGCCGTCAAGCGCCGAGTTTGGATTTTTCCAAACTAGCCAGACTTCCCGCATTTCGGGGGGCATCGTGGACTTCCTGGTCCGTTGCCCGACATCCGTTGGTGCGACGGCAGGAGCGTGAAGGCTATACTGACTGTCCGAGACGCGCCCGTTGGCCGCATGCCTTCTTTCCCTTCGAGTGGCCCCCGTCATGACCCATGCCTGGCACGATGTGACGCCCGGCGAGAGCTTGCCCCGCGAGTTCACCGCCGTCGTCGAGATCTCCATGGGGTCGAGCGTCAAGTACGAACTCGACAAGCTCACGGGGCTGCTCAAGGTGGACCGGGTGCTCTACTCGGCGGTCTACTATCCCGCCAACTACGGCTTCATTCCGCAGACGCTGGCCGAGGATGACGATCCGCTCGACGTCCTGGAGCTGTGCCAAGAGCTGGCCATAGTCTCGGCCCGGGCCATCGGGGTTATGACGATGATTGACGCCGATAAAAAGGATCACAAGATTCTGGCGGTGGCGGTCCACGACCCGGAGTACAACAGCTTCCACGAGGCCCACGACTTGCCGCCCCATCGGCTCGCCTTGCTGCGGCGCTTCTTCCAGGACTACAAGATGCTGGAGGGCAAGTCGGTCGAAGTGGACGACATCGAAGACTCCTCCCAGGCCTTGCCCGTGATCGAGGCCGCCTTGCAGCGTTACAGCATGGAGCGGCGGCGCGGCTTCGGCAAGTGAGGCCACTCCCGAACGCGCTGCCATGAACGATGCCGCCTCAATGCCGGTTTTCTTCTACGGCTCCTACATGCATGCGGCCGTGCTGGCGGAGCATGGCGTCGCCCTCGCGCCGCTCACCTCCGCGCTGCTGCTCGATTACGACCTGCACTTCCAGCCGCTCGTCACCCTGGCCCCGGCTCCCGGGCGCTGGGTCTGGGGTGGGCTCGGCCAGGCGACCCCGGACGAACTCCGCCGGCTGTACGACGATCCCATCGTTCAGGACTATGGCCCCGTGCCCGTTCAGGTGCGCACCCTGACTGGACAGCGCATGCAGGCACAGACCTACCTGGCCCCAGCCCGCGCGCCCGTCGCACCGAGCCCGGACTACGTGCAGCGGCTAGTCGCTGCCGCGAGGGCCCTGGGCTTGCCGGACGTTTACGTGGAGCGGCTCGCGGACCTGGGCTAGCCGCCAAAGGCCGAGTAGCGCCGCAGCCCCCGGGTGTGCAGCCACCGCGAGAGCAAGATGAAGGCGAGGGCCCAGGCCAACCCCACGAGCAGACCCTCGATCAGGGCCGGCCCGGTGATCTTCTCCAGGAACACGGCGGCCGGGAAGTAGGCAAGGTAAGGGAACGGCAAGGCCCGGAGCACGCTGGCGAGCGGTCCGGGGAGCAGATCGAGCGGGAACATGTGGCCCGAGACGAAGAAGTTGATGGTGTTCACGATGTAGAGCAGCGAGGTCACTTCCAGCATCCAGAAGCCGAGCATGCCCATCATGGTTTCGAAGAAGAAGCCAATGACGAAGCCCAGGAACAAGGTGGCGACATAGATGCCGAGGGTGGCCGGTTCGGGCAGCCCGTCGAAGTAGCCGTGGCAGACGGCAAAGAGGCCGGCATAGGGGATGCCCGACGTGGCGATGTAGGCGAGCTTATGGGCCACGCGGTAGGCCAGGAGGAAGCCGATCATGTCGATCGGCTGAATGAGGTACTTCTTGATGTCGCCATGGCGGATGTCCCGGGCGATGCCGGTGGACAGGCCGGGCATGCTGGAGAACATGCGGCTGATGTGGACCAGCAGCAGATAAGCGATCATGTTGCGGTAGGTGAAGCCAGCCAGTTCGTCCTTCTCCGAGCCGGCAAAGATGGCCTCCCAGAGCAGGACCGTGGTCAAGAGGGGCAGGAAGCGCAGAACCGTGGCCAGGATGAAGTCGCCGCGGTATGCCAGGCGTTCGCTGAGGGAAACGCGGCAGATGTTGAGGTATTTGCGGAAGGAGCCGGCCATGAGGATAGCGTAGCGGCCGGTGAGTCGGCGTCGAGACGGCCTATCCGGGGGCGCGGCCCCATCTGCCCAGCAGGCGCCGGCATCCGGGCCATTGGGCCTAAACTCGGAATCCGTCCCGGGTTCCGATTTGACACCCGCGCGCCGCCAGTTAGGATGGTGAGTGAGCCCCGGTTAGATCGCTTCTCCTGGCTGCCGCCGTGGCTATCGAGGTGCCCATGCCCTCTTGGTCCCCGCCTTTGCAGGACCGCAGCGGTGGCGATTCGCCCGAATCGCTCCAGCTCTTCGAGCGTGCCTTGAAGAAGCAGGAACAGGGCGACCGCCAGGGTGCCTTCGATGATTACAGCCTGGCCATTGCCCTGAACCCGACGTTGGTGAATGCGATCTTCAATCGGGGCAACGTGCTGACCGAATCGGGCCAGTTTGCCGGTGCCGTGGCTGATTACACGAAAGTCATCGAGCTGATGCCCCGCGACGCCGAGGCCTACCTCTACCGGGGTAACGCCTACCGGGAGCTGGGCCTGCATGCGGAGGCCATGGCGGACTACAACCTGGCCCTGACGCTGTCGCCGCGGCTGGCGGCGGGCTTCCTGGCTCGGGCCATGCTGCGGACCAGTCAGCGGGATTACGTCGCGGCCATTGCCGACTTCACCCGGGCCGCCCAGCTCCAGCCCGCCGACCAGGCGGTCTACTACAACCGGGGCAAGGCCTATTTCGATCTGGGCGACCTGACCCGGGCCCAAGAGGACTTCAGCCGGGTGCTCGATCTGAACCCGCAGTCGGCCCCGTCGTTCAACTCGCGCGGCATGGTGCTACTCAACATGCACCGGCACCAGGAGGCGGAACGCGATTTCACGGAGGCAATCGCCCTCAGCCCCGACTACCATGTCCCCTATGTCAATCGGGGGATCGTGCGGCTGCTGCTCCAGCGCGACGCCGACGCGCAGGCGGACTTCACCGCGGCAGCGCGGTTACGCCCCGACTTGCAAGGCGTGTTCCAGCAGCAAATCGCCATGGCTCGCAAGCAACGGCTCGCTGCCCAGCCTGCCGGGACGGTCCGGTAGGGCCCGTGGTCCTCGTGCCGTTCGACAAGTTCGTTGGCATCTCATGCGGAACCCGTCGCTGTGGCGGAATTGGCAGACGCAGCAGACTTAAAATCTGCTGGGGCGTACGCCCCGTGTGGGTTCGAGTCCCACCAGCGACATTGTCCCGTGCTTCCCGCTTCACCGGAACTTGGCCAGGGACCCAGGCATGGCCCGCAAGTCAGTCCTGTTCGTTTGTGTCGAGAACTCGAACCGCAGCCAAATGGCGGAGGCCTTCGCCCGGCTCCATGGGGGTCCGGACGTGGCGGCCTTCAGTGCCGGCTCCCGCCCGTCCGGCCGGATCAACCCAAAAGCAATCGCGGCCATGGCGGCACGCGGCTACGACCTCACCGCTCATGCCTCCAAGGGGCTCGATGACTTCGCCGACATGGCCGTGGACGTGGCCGTGACCATGGGCTGTGGCGATGAATGCCCGCTGGTCCGGGCCCGCCGCCGCGAAGAATGGCAGATCCCCGATCCGCGCGAACTGGACCCTGAAGCCTTCGCGGCCGTGCGCGACCTGATCGAGCAGAAGGTCCTGGAACTGTTGGCCCTTCTGGCGGCGGACCCAGACATCACGCCGTGACGACACCCCGGCCGCGGTTCTGCTTGCACCCCGGCCGTGGCTCAGCGAGAATAGCGCCATCTCTCCACGCAGTCTCCAGCCTGGCTGGGCGGCGCCGCGCGTCGTCCGCCTTGGAGAGACTTTGCCCTTTGCTTTAGGACGAGGTGCTGCATGACCGCAAAGTACGTGCGCTGGTTTCGTGAACTGGGGATGGGCGACGTTGGACTGGTGGGCGGCAAAAACGCCTCCCTCGGCGAGATGTACCGCGTGCTCGTCCCCGAAGGGATCCGCGTGCCTAACGGCTTCGCCGTCACCTCCCATGCCTATGAGCACTTCCTCCAGACGGGCGATCTGGGTTCGCGCATCCGTGCCCTTCTGGAAGGGCTGGACACCCACAACCTCGCCGACCTGGCCGAGCGGGGCCGCCGGGTCCGCGAGGCGATCCGCTCCACCCCCCTGCCCGAGGACCTGAGCAAGGCCATCGTCGCCGCCTACGGAGAACTCTGCCGGGAGTATGGCCCCGACACCGACACGGCGGTCCGCTCCAGTGCCACGGCCGAGGACCTGCCCACCGCCAGCTTCGCCGGACAGCAGGAGTCTTATCTCAACATCTGCGGGGCGCGGGCCTTGCTCGAAGCCTGCCGCCAGTGCTATGCCTCGCTCTTTACCGACCGGGCGATCTCCTACCGCGTGGACAAGGGGTTCGACCACTTCGCCGTCGCGCTCTCCATCGGCGTGCAGAAGATGGTGCGATCCGACAGCGGCGCCGCTGGCGTGCTTTTCACCCTGGACACCGAGAGCGGCTTCCCCGACGTGGTGCTCATCAACAGCTCCTTTGGCCTGGGTGAGAGCGTGGTCAAGGGCCGGGTCGATCCCGACGAGTTCCTCGTCTTCAAGCCCACGCTGCGGACAGGCCATCGCCCCATCCTCAAGCGGGCGGTCGGTGCCAAGCAGGAGAAGATGATCTACTCGGCTCGGGGCGGCAGCAGCACCCGCATCGTCCCCACCTCCCGCGCGGAGCGGCAGCGGCTGAGCCTGAGCGACGATGACGTCTTGACCCTGGCCCGTTGGGGTTGCCGCATCGAGGAGTACTATTCCGGCCAAGCGGGTCGGCCCATGCCCATGGACATCGAATGGGGCAAGGACGGCAAGACCGGCGAGCTATTCATCCTGCAAGCCCGGCCCGAGACGGTCCACGCCCTGGCCCGCACGGCCACGACGCTGGAAGTGTTCGAGTTGGAGGGATCGGATGCCGACCGGGCAGGCAAACTGCTGGCCCGGGGCCGCAGCGTCGGGCAGCGGATCGGCGTTGGCAAGGTCCGCCAGATTCGCGACGTGGCGGAGCTGCACGAGTTCCAGCCCGGCGAGGTCCTGGTCGCCGACATGACCGACCCCGACTGGGAGCCGACCATGAAGATGGCGGCCGCCATCGTGACCAACCGCGGCGGCCGGACGTGCCATGCCGCCATCGTCAGCCGGGAGATCGGCGTCCCCTGCGTGGTCGGCACCGAACTGGGCACCGAGACCCTGACGACCGGGCAGACCGTGACCGTTTCTTGTGCCGAGGGCGAAGAGGGTCGGGTCTACGACGGGGCCCTCCCCTTCCAGCGGCGGACGATCGAGCTGGCCAACCTGCCCCGGCCACGGACGAAGATCATGGTCAACGTCGGCGATCCGGAGCAAGCGTTTCGCCTGGCCGCCCTGCCCTGTGACGGCGTGGGGCTGGCCCGGGAAGAGTTCATCATCTCCAGTTCCATCCAGATTCACCCCCTGGCCCTGACGCACTTCGACCAGTTGCCCGCGGGTCCGGACCGTGACCAGATCGCCGACCTGACCCGCCACTATCCCCACAAGCCGGACTACTTCGTCGATCGGCTGGCCGAGGGCGTGGGCCAGATCGCGGCCGCCTTCTACCCCAAGGACGTGATCGTCCGGCTGTCCGACTTCAAGACGAACGAGTATGCCCGGCTGGTGGGCGGGGCTCCTTTCGAGCCGCAGGAAGAAAACCCGATGATCGGCTTCCGCGGTGCTTCGCGCTACTACGACGATCGCTATCGGGAGGGCTTCCTGCTCGAGTGCCAGGCCATGCGGAAGGTCCGCCAGGAGATGGGGCTGACCAACCTCAAGCTCATGGTTCCCTTCTGCCGGACGGTCGAGGAAGGGAAGCGGGTCCTGGCGGTGATGGCCGACGCGGGGCTGCGGCGGGGCGAGGCAGGCCTGGAAGTTTACGTCATGTGCGAAATCCCGGCGAACGTCATCCTGGCCGAGGGGTTTGCCGAGATCTTCGACGGCTTCTCCATCGGCTCGAATGACCTGACCCAGCTCATCCTTGGGTTGGACCGCGACTCGGCGATCGTGGCCCATTTGTTCGATGAGCGCAACGCGGCCGTCATGAACGCCATCGCCGACGTGATCCGCCGGGTGCGGGCCTGCGGCCGCAAGATCGGCATCTGCGGGCAGGCTCCGAGCGACTACCCCGAGTTTGCTCGTTTCTTGGTGGGATGTGGCATCGACAGCATCTCCTTGAATCCCGACACGGTCCTGAAGACCACGGCGGAGATCGTCGAGGCCGAGCGGGCAGTGAAAACGTGACCCGGGCTGGCCGCCAGGGGCCAGGTGAGGTTGCTCTCGGGCAGCGGTGCTGATATAGGCCCCCCGCATTCGACGACAGCGCCCGGGCTGCCGAGATGGGGGAAGCTCGGCAGCCCGGGCGGGACGGTGGGGGACCGGCATGTCCGTGTCACTGTGGCTCAAGCGGGTGCTTACCGACGAGGCGTTGACGCGCGGTCTCGGTGATCCCGAGGCCCGCATGTTGATGGAATGGTTGACCGAACAGATCGAACGGCTGCCGCCGCTCGCCGAGGGGCCGCTGGCGGCGGCGGTGAGACATCTGTGCCTCCAAGCCCGCCGCTTTCGCAGCTTCGTGGTCTATTGGTGCCACGAGTTCAATCACGAGGGGGCCGTGCAGTTGGCGGCCGTTGAGGGCTTCAGCGACCGGCTGCCCCCAACGACGCTGCTCCAGCCCTGCGACGTGATGGAACACCTGCTCCGACCGGCCGAGAGCAACGTGTGCGTCTGGCGCGCCGCGGCATGATGGCGAGGCCCCGAAGGCCAGGCTGGCTGGGTACGAGCCGGTCGATTCGTCACATCGATGTGACCTACTAGACCTGGGCCAAGGCGACGGCGATCTTGCGCCCCAGGCGCCAGGACTGGTCGTCGCGCACCACTTCGCGATAGAGCGTGTCCCGTTCGACGGGGATGCGGCCCGCTTCCTGAATCACTCGCCGAATCTCCGCCACCGACAACTCCTCGGGCGACTCGGAGCCGGCATCGTGGTAGATCAGTTCGTGGACCACGGTGCCGTCCAGATCGTCAGCGCCGAAGTGGAGCGCGAGCTGGGCTGTCTTCAGAGTCAACATCACCCAGTAAGCCTTGATATGGGGGAAGTTGTCGAGCATGAGCCGGCTGATGGCCATGGTCTTCAGGTCCATGAGCACGCTCGGCTTCTGAAGCTGGCGGTCGGCTCCGAGCTTGGTGTTGTCCGGATGGAAGGCGAGCGGGATGAAAGTCTGGAAGCCGCCAGTCTCGTCCTGGAGCTGCCGGAGCCGGAGTAAGTGGTCGATGCGGTGCTCGGGCTTCTCGATGTGGCCATAGAGCATGGTGGCATTGGAGTGGAGCCCTAGCTCGTGGGCTTCGCGATGGATGCGGAGCCAGCCGTCGGCGTCGGCCTTGTGCTCGCAGATGAAGTCGCGGACTTCGGGATGGAAGATCTCCGCGCCGCCGCCCGGCAAGCTGCCCAGCCCGGCCTCCTTGAACTCGGCCAGCAAGTCGCGCGTCGGGCGTCCAGTGATCCGGGCGAACCAGTCCCATTCCACCGCCGTGTAGGCCTTCAGGTGCAGCCGCGGATGGGCCTGGTGGATGATCCGCACCACGTTCAGGTACCACTCGTAGGGCATCTGGTGGTGCAGCCCGCCCACGATGTGCATCTCGGTCGCGCCTCGGGCCTCGGCTTCACTCGCACGATGAAGGATCTCGTCATCGCTCATGAGGTAAGCCTTCTCGGCCTTGAGGTCGGCCCGGAACGCACAGAAGTTGCAGCGATAGACGCAGACGTTCGTCGGGTTGAGGTGAACGTTGACGTTGTAGTAGCAGTGATTGCCGCTCAGCCGCTCCCGGACCCGGTTGGCCAGTTCGCCGAGGGTGAAGAGGTCGTTCGACGCTTCGAGGGCCAGGCCGTCCGCGAACGAGAGCCGCTCGCGAGCCTCCACCTTTTGTCGAATCTCGGTCAGCCATGGGTCCATGGGGGCGATCCGCCAGGCTAGGGAATTCTCTTCATTTAACCGCAAGGGCCGGGGGGTGGCAACGCCGCGGTTGGTTGAGTTTATCCTATTCAACACCCCGAAAGCGCGGGGATTGATGTGGCAACCCACGCCTGCGCCTCGGGCCGGTGCGGCGGCTGCGGGCTGCTGGCGAACGTCGCCCTTCGTGGTACAATGCTGTCAAGCGGCCAACGTTTCAACACCCTCTGTGACTTCATGGGAGCGATTCGCCTTATGGCTGGGAGTCGACGGCTGGTGGCGGGTTGGATGGGAGCCCTGGCGGTCCTGCTGACTCTGGGCGGGGCCGTCGAGGCACAGCCCGAACGTTATGAACTGGGTCGTCGGCTCCGGCTCTTCGAGGCCGCTTTCGAGCAGGAGACCGACCCCGCCAAACGGGCCCGGACCTATCCGCCCATGAACGTTGCCGTGCAGTCCTTCTTCAGCTTGCGCTTGGGCGAAGCGGGTCGGGCCATGGACGAGGCCCGGCGGCATTTGCTGCCCCTGCCGCCGACGGCCGACGAGCGCTGGGCGGAGGCCCTTTATCTCGTCGTCGAGCCACGCCTCTACGATGCCGAGCGCTGCGAGGTGGCCTTCCAGTTGAAGGCCTTTTATCCGCCTGGGGGTTCGCCGCCGGCTGGGGCCGTGCTCCGCTTCGCTCATCTGCTGCCAGATGGACAGCGGCAACCGATCCACTCGATGCTCCCGGTGCGCGACTTGCCGCTCAAGGGGACACTGGTCTTCACCGATCTGGCCGAGGGAGATGGCCGGCTGGAGTACGAGGTCTACGACGATGCGGCTCAGAAGGTGCTCGTAAGGGGCACCATCGGCGTGTCGTTCGTGAAAGACCTGGAAAGCCGGCTCACGGCCTTGCAGGCGGCGCTGGAAGCCCTACCGGCGGGCAAGTCGGTCGAGGAGTCGACCGCCCGCACCCTGGCTCAATTGCTACGGAACCTGACGCGGAAGCAGTCGCCGGAGACTGACTTCCCCGCTGCCCGGCTGCTGCGAGAGGCCGAGGAGGCCGTCGCCGCCGCCCAGTCGGAGCAGAGCTACTTCGGCCAGGGCAAGAGCGGGCAGTTCTGGCTGACGCTGCTCACCGGGCGAACGCGGACGGCGATTCGCGTCATGGCCCCGCCGCAGGCCGAGAGCCGGCAGCCGTTGCCGCTGGTCCTCGCCCTGCACGGAGCGGGGGGCAGCGAGAACATGTTCTTCGATACTTACGGGCACGGCAAGATTGTCGATCTGTGCCGGGAACGGGGCTGGCTGCTGGTCGCGCCCCGGAGCGGCGGGTTTGGCAGTGCTCCGCTGTCGGAAGTGATCGACGAGGTGAAAAAGCTGTACCCCGTGGCCACCGAGCGTGTCTATGTGGTGGGACATTCGATGGGAGCGGCCCAGGCCCTCATGAACGTGCGACAGACGCCGGAGCGGTTTGCTGCCGTGGCGGTGCTGGGGGGTGGCCGGCCGGTTCAGGTCAGCGAGGCGATGAAGAAGGTGGCCTGCTTCGTCGGGATCGGGACCAAGGACTTCGCCTATGCCGGTGCCAAGGCCACGGGCGAAGCGTTCCGGAAAGCCGGCCTGCCGACCCTGGACTACCGCGAATATCCCCAAGTCGAGCACTTGATCATCGTGCAAATCGCCCTGCCCGACGTGTTCAAGTTCTTCGATCAACAGGCAGGCCAGGCACGGGGCGCGAGTGGCGACGTGGGGCAAGCTGAAAATCGCGGCCAGCGTTGACTTTCGCCCCCTGTCGGCTACTGTTGAGGGTACTGTTCAATGAGCCGAAGTGGCGGAACTGGCAGACGCGCTAGGTTCAGGACCTAGTTCCCTCACGGGAGTGGAGGTTCGAGTCCTCTCTTCGGCACTACCCCTCGCAAGGACTCGCGGCCCCGGCCGCGAGTCCTTGTGTTCATTTGGTGGCTTGGCCAGAGACGTGGAATCCGGGCCGTTCCTGGCTGGCGTGTCGGCGTGGGGGCGTCTATGCTGAAGTCGACGCATTCCCCCCAGCGACGGCAACAGCCATGCAGCGGATCGTGGTCATCGGTGGCGGCATCTCCGGCTTGGCGACCGCCTACCATCTGCAGCAGCGCTTGCCGGACGCCCGGGTGACCGTGGTCGAGGCCCGCGGTCGGCTCGGCGGCACGATCCACACCGAGGAACGGGACGGCTTCCGGCTTGAACTCGGACCGAACGGCTTCCTCAACAACAAATCGAGCACGCTCCGACTCTGTCGGTCACTGGGGCTGGAGTCGGAACTGGTTGTCGCCAACCCGGCCGCGGCCCGTCGCTTCCTTTACGAGAATCAGCAACTCACGGAATTGCCGCACGGGCTGGGTAGCCTGGTGGCCTCGCCGTTGCTTTCGTGGACGGGGCTGTGGCGGCTAGCGACGGAGCGGTTTCGGCGTACGCCACCCCCGGCCGGGGATGAATCGGTTTACGACTTCCTGGTTCGGCGCATCAGTCCCGAGATCGCCGAACAGTTCGCTGACGCGCTGGTCACCGGCGTCTTTGCTGGCGATCCCCGGCAGTTGAGCCTGGCGGCGGCGTTTCCGCGCCTGGCCGACGCCGAGCGCCGCTATGGCAGTGTGAGCCGGGGGTTGCCCAAGCTATTGCGCTCAGCCCGGGCGGAGCTAGCCGCGCCAGGCAGGCCCAAGCCGAAGCGCACGGCCCTGACCTCGTTCCGCCGCGGCCTGCGAACGTTGATCGATGCCCTCGTTAGCCGGCTGCGAACGCCACCCCACCTGGGGATGTCGGTCCGACACGTGGGCCTGACCACGCGAGAGCCGCGCCCGCTCTGGAGTGTGGAGCTAGAGGACGCGGAGCCGCTGGAAGCCGATGCCATCGTCCTGACGCTTCCGGCACCCCGGCAGGCGGGGCTGATCGCCGACCTGGACGGCGAGCTGGCCGATCTCATGCTCCAAATTCCCTACGTTTCCGTGGCCGTGGTCGCCATGGGCTTCCGCGCCCAGGACGTGCCAACCGACGCGGTCGACGGCTTCGGCTACATCTCACCACAGCGGACCCGCCGTGACCTGTTGGGTGTGCAGTTCTGTTCATCCATCTTCGCCGAGCGGGCCCCCTCGGGCATGGTTCTGGTGCGGGCCCTGTGTGGCGGCTGGCAAAGGCCCGAAGTGATGACCTGGGAAGATGACCGGCTGGGCCTGGCGGCGCGCAGGGAGCTGCGTTTCGCCCTCGGCATCGCCCGCCCCCCGGTGCTCATGCACATCTGCCGCTGGGACCCCGCCATTCCGCAGTACACGCTGGGCCACCTCGAGCGCGTGGCCCAGATTGAAGAGAAGGCGAGCCGTTGGCCCGGGCTCTACCTCGGGGGCAATGCTTACCACGGCGTTGCCCTCAACGACTGCACGGCCCAGGCGGAGCGAATCGCCGACGCCATCGCGCGCTACTGCTCGGGCCTGAAGTGAGTGGCGCGCACGGTCCACGAGCGTTCGGATAGACTGATGGTGCTCGCTTCTGTAACTGCCAAGGAGTGGAACATGATCGGGAGCAGGAGTCGGACGTGCGGGTGGTTAGGGTTGGCGGTGATTGGCGTCTGGTTGATCGGGGCGCTCTGGCTGGAAGGCGCGGCCCGGACCGGACCGACTGTCGATGAGGTGACGCTGGAGAATGTTCCGCCCGTCGTGGTGAAGACTGTGCCCGAGGCGGGGGCGGCCGACGTCGATCCCAAGCTGACGGAGATCAAGGTCACGTTCAGCAAGGAGATGACGGACAAGTCCTGGTCGTGGGTCATCGTGGCCGAGGAAAATTATCCCAAGACCACCGATGAGCCGCGTTTCCAGCCTGATGAAAAGACTTGCGTCTTGCCAGTGAAACTCGAGGCGGGCAAGACGTATGCCCTCTGGCTCAATCGCGATCCCTTCACCAGCTTCCGGGATGCGGATGGCCGCTCCGCAGTGCCCTATCTCCTGGTCTTCCGAACGCGGCGCTGAGGTTGCGATGACGCTGCTGCAGAGATTGGTCCACCGATTCCTGCCCCGCCGCTGGTCGGCGGCGATCGAGGCGGAGTCCCGGGCCTGGCAGCTGGTCTGTGATTGCGGGCAGGCGGTTTCGGTGTGGGAGGCGGGCGGCATCCGCTTTGGCGGCAGAGGCCGTCCCCGTCGCGCCTACTGCTGCTCGCGCTGCGGGGTCACGGCCCATCGGCTGGAAAAGCGGGAGTCGGCTGCCACGGACGCACCCGGCGATTGAGGGCTGACGTGCTAGCACACGCCGGGCTGCTGCCGCAGACACTGGGGCAGTTCGGGCACTGGAGCCGCGCGGCGCGGCCAGCTTCGGACCACGCCGTTCCAAAGCCCCATGAGCGCTCCCAAGCCGCCGCCGCCTGCCACGGTCAGATGGTCGAAGCCCGTGGGCACGCCAATGAGGACGCCCAGAGCGGCTCCGAAGATGGCCCCCGTGAGCACCTCGGTGACGACGTTCCAGGCCAGCCAGATCGACCCGGTGGCCATTCGGCCAGCACCCATGACGATGCGCCAGAGGAACGTGGCTGGGACGCGGATGATCTGGAAGGCGGTGGCGAAGATGCGCTTCACGCCAGTCCCGATGGCACCGGCCTCGGGCGGACTCTCGCCCCGGACGATCCATTGGAAGACGCGATAGAGCACGTAGCCAATCGCCGCGAAGCCGGCGATGGTGAAGATGGGGCCGCTCAGTGCCACGAAGAGGAAGCCGAGCAAGCCGAGGGCCAAGGTCTTGCGGACAAGCTCACCGGCGGTCAAGGGGCGCGGGGGCATGGGTTGGCTGCTCCGTAGCGGGCGAATAAGGGCCAGGGACCATCGGGGCCCCTGAGGGATTCGCC
Organism: uncultured bacterium; assembly: GCA_937858435.1. Taxonomy (GTDB): domain Bacteria; phylum Planctomycetota; class Planctomycetia; order Gemmatales; family HRBIN36; genus CALLZJ01. The sequence goes on along the minus strand of CALLZJ010000238.1, from coordinate 4,831 downwards.
CCCGGGGCAGGGATATTTTGGGACACGGGCCGGGGAGGATGCGGAATTTCTCCCTGCCGGGCCAAATGGGCCAATTCCCAGATGAAACCGGCATGGCAGGCCAGGCCGGCCAGCACGGCCAGATGGAAAAACTCGTGCGGACCGAGCACCCCCGGGATCGCCACCGGCCAGCGGAGAAACTCGCACACCGCCCCCAGCGTGTAGGCCAGGGCCCCGGCGATTAGAAGTTCCATGAAGCGGAAGCCGTACTGCTGCCAGACCAGGAATCCGCTCACCGCGCCGACCCAGCCCAGCCCCAGGTAGAACGTCAGGCCTAGCGACTCCGAGACATCATTGAAGAAGATGGTCTTGAGCGTGATGCCCGTGACGGCACAGACCCAGACCAGGATGAGCGGCACCCAGCGCCGCCAACCACGGAAGAGCATGATATGGGCCGGCGTGAAGGTGCCGGCGATGAGCAGAAAGATGCCGGCATGGTCGAGCCGCTGCAGCACCGCCCGGCCGTCGCCATCGCGTGGCAGCAGGTGGAAGACCCCAGACATGGAAAGCAGGAAAGTACCAGCGAAGACGAAGACGCCCAGGGCGAAGATCCGGCCGCGGTGGCCGTGGCCGGCCCGGAGCAAGAAGACCCCCCAGACCAGCATCGCCCCCGCCCCGAGCAGGTGGCTCCAACTGCTGACCGGGTCGGCAAAGCCGGGAATCGAGACCGGTGGCAGCCCATCGAGCATGGTGACTTAGTCCCAGACCGCGGCTTCTTCCCCGTCGAGCCGCAAGGTCAGACACTTGGCCGACCCGCCCGACTTGAGGAACTCGTCCAGGTGGACCTCATGCGGCTCGAAGCCCAGGCGGCGGAGGTCGGCATGCAATTGCGCGCAACCCGTGTTCGTCACGACTTGCTTGCCAATGACCACCGCGTTGCAGCCGAAGCGCAGGGCGTCGGGCTCGCATACTTCAACCAAATTCGGTACCGAGGCGCGCAGGACCTTCTGCCCGTAGCCGTCGAAGGCCTTGGGATAGTAGATCGCCGCCCCGGGTGCGAGTGGGCAGAAGCAGGTATCCAGATGGTAGAAACGGGGATCGACCAGTTCGAGGGGCAGGACCGCCTTCTGGATGCGGCGGGCGACTTCCTGGTGGGCCTGGGCCTCGCTGCGGAAGCGGTAGCCCGCGAAGAGGATTGGGCCGCAAAAGAGTGCATCGCCCGCCCCTTCGAAATGGAGGCCAGGCTCCAGGTGCTCCGTCTCGTAATCGTGAGTGCGGAACCAAGCGTCGAAGTGGGGCGTCTCTCGAGCTCGGACCTCGTGGCGAAACTGCGAGTTGATGAAACGCTTGTGGAAGACCACCCCAGCGTTGGCGGTGAAGACCAGGTCCGGCAGACCCGGCTGCGGCACCATGAGTTCGACCTTGGCTCCCAGTTCCAGGAACTTCTGGTGCAGGTTGGCCCACTGCTGTTTGGCGAGCGTCGACTCGGCCCCCCGCTCCTTCTTCATCCAGGGATTGATCTCATACTCGATCCCATAGAAGTCAGGCGGACACATCAGGATGGTGGGGTGTGGGCGCATGGTTCGAGGCTCGGACAACGGCGGGGGCTCCTGGCGTCATGATACGGACCGGGCCCGGTCCTCGGCTGCTCCCGCCCGAGTCCCACGAGCCCTGACGCTCGCCCCGGACCTAGGGGCTCGACGGCGGCGGCGACGTGGATGCCAGGTCGATGTAGACCTCCACCTGCTGCCCCACGAAGAGCGGCTGCTCGCGCCCCGGCTCCAAGGCATAGATGACCTGCAGCACCCGGGTGTCGACCCGCTCCGCGTTGTCGCCCGTCAAGGACCGCTTGGGAATGACGTAGGGTTCGATCCGCACGAAGGTAAGCGGGAACCGGGTCTCGCTGTGGCCCCGCAGTTGGGCTTCAGCCTTGGCACCGGCACGGAAGCGGGGAATGTCGTGCTCGTCGATGTCCACCCGCACGTGCAGCTTCTGCAGACTCCCGAGAATGATGAGCGCCTGGCCGGGCTGGGCCCCGACGTATTCGCCGGGCCGAACGTTAACCTGCAAGACCTCGCCGTCCACCAGGGCGCGGACCACCAGCCGATCCAGGTCGGTCTTGGTCTGCTGGAGTTGGGCGGCGGCCTGGAGCACCGTGGCCTGGGCGATGGCCTTGTCCGCGTCCCAGGCACCGGCCTTCATCAGATTGAACTCGGCCCGGGCCCGCCGCAGTTGCTCCTTGGCCACGTCGGCCGCCTTTTCCCGCCGCGTCATCTCTTCGCCCATGCCGGCCCCGCGCGCGAAGACCACCCGGTAGCGAGAGAGCTGATCCTCCAGATCGCTCAGCGTCGCCTCCGCCTCGCGGACCCGGGCCTCGTAGGCGGGCAGTTCCTCGGGGCGCGGCATCTGTTCCAGCTTCAGGAGCTGTGCCTGGGCCAGTCCCAGGGCGGCCTCGCGCAGCTTCAACTCAGCCTGGAGCATACGGTCGTCGAGCCGGAAGAGAGGCGTGCCCCGCTCCACCTGCTGACCCACCCGGACGAAGACCTCAACGGCCACTCCCGCCATTTGGGAGCCGATGGCGATGTTCTCCGTCTGCGGCTCGATGATGCCCGCCCCGGCCACCGATTGGCCATAGGGATTTCGGCTGGGCGGGATCGGCGGGGGTGCCTGAGGCAGCGGCACATGGCCCAGCGAGACGTGGTAGGCCGCAAAGCTCACCATCCCCACGGCCAGGAGCGGGAGCAGCAGCTTGCGAACAAGGCCGAGGGCGGTCTTCATGGCGTTCATAACAGGCATCTCGCAGCGAAGGTTGGCTCCACGCCAGAAAGAAGCCGGCCGCCTCCGGGCCGGGCTCGACCACCGATTTCCACACCGCCGGGCGCTGGGCCCGGCTAATGGGCAAACAGTCCCTGCGTCATCTGCCCCGCCACTTCCGCCGGCGTGACGACGCTCTCAATGCGGCCGTCCTCCATCATGAAGATGCGGTCCGCGAAATCGAAGACGCGATTGTCATGGGTCACGATGATGACGGTGCGATCCACCTGCACGGCCACCTTGCGGAGCAGTTCCATGACCGTCCGACCGGACTTGGCGTCCAGGGCGGCCGTCGGCTCGTCGCACACCAGCAGCCGGGGCTCATGCACCAAGGCCCGAGCGATGGCCACCCGTTGCTGCTGCCCGCCGGACAACTGGTTCGGCAGGGAGTTGGCTTTATCGCCCATGCTCATGAGGTCGAGGAGTTCCTTGGCCTTGGCCACGGCCTTGGGTCGGCTCCAGCCGGCGATGAGCAACGGGACGGCCGCGTTCTCGGCCGCTGTCAAGGCGGGCAAGAGGTTGTACTGCTGGAAGACGAAGCCGATGTTGCGGGCGCGAAACTGGACCAGTCCTCGGCCCGACAGGGTGCCGAGTTCGGTGCCTAGGACGGCGACCTGCCCCGCCGTCGGTTCGAGCAGGCCGGCAATGACCGAGATCAGCGTCGTCTTGCCGCAGCCCGACTGCCCCACGAGCAAATTCATCTGGCCGGGGTAGACGCTCATGTTCACGCCGCGCAGGGCGAAAAACTGATCGGCCCCGTCGCCGAACGCCTTGGTCACGTCCTTGCACTTAACTGCCAGTTGGAGCGAATCCGTCGACAGCATGCCCTTCTCCTCGCCGCTCTGACCACCCGGCCTAGCGGAAGACCATGGCCGGCTCGAGCAGCAGCACTCGCCGCATGCTGAGCAGGCTCGAAAGCAGAACAATGACCACGACGGCGACCCCAGTCCCGAAAAACACATGCCAGGGCATGAACCAGCCCAGCTTGTCGGCACTCTTGGTCGACTCCCCGAAGGCTGCTGCCAGCCCGATCCCCAGGCAGTAGCCCAGGGCCCCGACCACCAGCGCCTGAAAGAGCACCATGCCCACCAGCCGCAGGTTGGTCACGCCCATCGCCTTGAGCGAGCCGAACTGCTTGAGATTCTCGATCGTGAACAGGTAGAAGGTCTGCCCGGCGATGGCGGTCCCCACCAGGAACCCGAGCACGACCGTGATGCCGAAGTTGATTGGAATACCCGTCCGTTCCAGGTAGTACTGAATCGTCATCCAGGTGAACTCGGTGTTCGTCTTGGCGAGCAGCCCCGTGCTGGCCTTGATGCGAGCGCAGAGTTCGTCGAGCGTCTGCCCCGGCGCCGCCTTAGCCAGGATGAAGGAGAGCACCTTCCGCTCCGGGGGTGCAAAGCGCACCGCCTGCGAATAGCGGGTATAGACCACGGGGAAAGTCTGGAAGGTGCGGGACGCCATGCAGATACCCACGAGCACGGCCCGGCGGTCGTTCATCTCGATGACCTTGCCGACCTCGAGGGGCTCGTTCTTCCAGAGTTCCCGATAGCCGCGCTCGTCAATGATGAATGCATCGGGACGGCGCAGGTCGGCCAGCGTGCCGCGGATAAGTTCCAGCGGCGCCCCAACCATAGTGGCGTCGTCGAGTCCGAGGAGGATCACCTGCTGGAAGTTGCCGGTTGCAATGCGGGCCCGAGCCAGTCCCTTGTAGAGCCGCACGGCCCAGTCGATGCCCGGCACGCTTCGTACCCGATAGAGATCGTTGTCCGACATGGGCTTGATGTCGTCGATGAACTCGACCCGCGGGTCCATGATCCACAGGTCCGCGCCCTGGATGTCGCGGATTTGCCCCGTGGTCATGAGCATGAGGCCGCAGAAGATCGAGCTCTGCTGAGCAATGAGCAGAGCGGCGAAGGTGACGCCGAAGACGATGCCGAAAAACTTGGCCCGATCGCCGGTGAGCATTTTGAGCGCGATCCAGGTCATGGCCGCCTCCCGCCCCGCCGGGGCCGCCCACTCGTCATCTGCTGGCGGC
>CALLZJ010000237.1 GCA_937858435.1 uncultured bacterium | reverse complement strand
CGGCCGGCAGGCCGACTTCCTCGGCCCGTACCGCCAGCCGTACCCAGCGGCCCAGCGGCGGGAGCGGTCCCATGGGTCGGCGGCTGGGCGTGCCGGGCTGCCCCCAGGGGATCGCCGCCTCGTCGCCCCAACTGACGCGGTGCTCCCAGGAGCCATCATTCCACTGGAGCATCAAAGACCGAGGAGGATCGTCCGGATCGAGGTAGGCCCAGGCGAAGAGTTCATCGCCGGGCCCGATGCGGAGAGCGTCAGCTACCTGCTCGAAGTAGTGCTGGCTCAGCCCCTGGGCCTTGCGCTTGGAGGCCCGGTTGCCGGACCAGCGCGGCTCCTGAGGCTGGCTCCACTCCCAGCCGGGCCCGATCTGGCCCAGCTTGGCACCCGGGGGCGGCTGATCTTCGACCCAAACGAACTCGCGGCGGGACTTGTCGCCGGGACTCTCGGCGACTTGGACCTCTTGCGTGGCGGCTTCGAGCGCAGCCGAAGCGGCGGCGCTTTCGCTGGGCAGTTGCGTCAGCCGCTGGGCCTGCTCCGGACTGGGGACGCGGAGGCTCGGCACGGGATTGGTCTTCTCCCCGTCGAGCCCCTTCTCGGGGACATTATGGAAGATGGCGTAGAGCTGATAGAAGTCACGCTGGGTGAAGGGATCGTACTTGTGATCATGGCATTCAGCACAGGCCAGCGACGAGCCGAGCCAGACCGTGCCCGTCGTGTTCACTCGGTCGACGATGTACTTGGTCAGGTACTCCTTCGGGTCGGCGCCACCTTCAAAGTTGACCATGACGTTGCGATGAAAGCCGCTGGCGATACGCTGCTCCGTCGTCGCACCAGGCAGCAAATCGCCGGCCAATTGTTCGATGGTGAACTGGTCGAAGGGCAAGTTACGATTGAAGGCGCCGATGACCCATTCGCGCCAGAGCCACATGTCGCGGTGGTTGTCGATGTGGTAGCCGTTGGTGTCGGCGAAGCGGGCCAGGTCGAGCCAATGGACAGCCCAGCGTTCGCCATAGTGCGGCGAGGCCAGCAGCCGATCGACGAGCCGTTCATAGGCGTCGGGGTTGGGGTCGGCCACGAACGCTTCGACCTCGGCCGGCGTGGGCGGCAGTCCGATCAGGTCCAGGTAGAGCCGCCGCGCGAGTTGCCGTCGTTCCGCTTCCGGATTGGGAGCCAGGCCCGCCTGCTCCATCCGAGCCAGGACGAAGTAGTCAATGCCCGTGCGCGGCCAGTCGGCCTGGCGAACCTGTGGCAAGGGTGGTCTTTCAACGGGCCGATAGGACCAATGGCTGCTCCAGGTGGCTCCCTGTTCGACCCATTTTTGGAGCAGTTCCACCTGACCGGGGCTGAGCGGCTTGCCAAACTCAGGCGGGGGCATGACCGCCTCTTCGTCGGTCGTGTGGACCCTTCGCAGGAGGGTGCTCTCGGCCACGTTGCCCGGGGCGACGATGGCCCGGCCGCGTCGGCGCGCAAACAGTCCCGAAGGCTCGTCCAGCCGCAGCCCCGCCTGACGCTGCTGTTCGTCGGGGCCGTGGCAGGCGAAACAGTGATTGGACAGGATGGGGCGAATATCGCGGCTAAAGTCAACGGCCGCTTCGGCGTCAGGACCGCGGTCGGGCGGCAATGCGGCACCGGCAGCCGGCACCCGGGCACTGATGGCCAGGGTCAGGGCGAGGAAAAGGACAAGGAAAAACAGGCGGGCCAGCATCTGGCGGCTCCAGCGGGAGGGAGGGGCCAGTTTCAGGGTGGGGACCATCCGGGGGATGGCTCTGGGGGGATTATAGCACGTCGGACTCGTTCTAACACCCGAGAACGCCCTGGATTCCCTGATCAGCACGACCGGCCCTGTACGATTGAACGGCCCAAGCCTAGTCCGTCGTTGGGGTTGCCAACGCTGGGCGCAAGGTGTTACAAAGAACTAGGGTTCGCTGCTCTCCTCCCCGCGCCTGTCGGCGCGTTGCGCGCGCCGCGACCAGCGAATCTTCCGGCGGCCGGGACCTATGGGTGTGGTCAACCTGCGTTTGCCTTCGACGCTCGCGCCCGACGCCTCCAAGGCGCTGGAGCCCAGCTACTTTCTCGGCCTGCCCGACTACATGCCCTGGCAAACGGCTATCACCGTCTCGCACGGTCAGATGACCGCCGAGAAGGAAGTCCCCGAAAGCGGCTGCCTGTGCGTGCCCTGGACCCTGGCACCGAGCGACAATGGCCTGCGCACCTGGCCGGCTTCTCAGCCCCTGATGCTCACCACGGCGACGCTCGTCGAGCGCGACCAGAGCTACCGGCTGCTCGTCGAACTCGCCCGGGGCAAGGTGAATCAGCTCCGCAACCAGGCGGCCGACTGGCAGACGGGTGGTCTGGAACTGCCGCCCGAACTGGACGACGCCATCCGCGAGGCGAGCAAGGCCTTCGCTCGGTCCGTCTGCGAACGCGAAGCGGCGGACCGCGCCGATGAGTTGGCTGCCGCCGCCCTGCAGTTCGCCCTCAAGACCGGCGACGAACTGGTGGCCACCTATGTCTCCCAGGTGCTCGCAGCCCGGCTGGCGCGCACACCGAAGTTGCCGGCCCACGTGTCTTGCACCGTCGCGAGCCCGATCATCAATCCCGACCACATCCGTGAACTGGCCTCTTCCTTCTCGCTGCTCCGGCTGCCGCTCCCCTGGGGCCAGGTCGAGGCCACCATGGGCGAGTATCGCTGGGAGGCGTTCGACGCACTCCTGGCCTGGGCCAAGCTCGTCGGAATGCCGTTTGAGATCGGGCCGCTCTTCGACATGGCCCCTAACATGTTGCCCCCGTGGCTGCCCGAGGTCCTCGGCGATCCGCAGCGCATGGCCGGTCAGATGCTCGACTTCCTCGAAGCCGCCCTGATGCGCTATCGCAATGACGCCCGGGGCTGGCTCCTCACCGCCGGGAGCAACGATCCCACGACCCTGGAACTGGACGACGAAGAAGCGCTGACGCTCAATGCCCAACTCCTCACCTCGGCCGAGCAGATCAACCCCACAGGCGAATACGCCATCGCGCTGGCGCAGCCGTGGGGCGAAGCCGTGGCCCAAGGCTACCGGGCTATCTCACCCTTCGTCTTTGCCGATGCCCTGCTCCGCAGCCGCATCCGCATGAGCTACCTGGAACTGGAAGTGCAGGTCGGTAGTGCGGTCCGTGGCAGCCAGCCCCGTGATCGGCTCGATCTGTCCCGGCTTCTGGACCTCTACGCCCTCCTGGCCGTGCCCATCCATGTGAACCTGGGCATGCCCTCGTCCGCCGACGCCGACCCGCACGCCGAAGCCGCTTACGCCGTCAACCCCGGGGCCTGGGACGCGGACATCCAGGCCCGCTTCGCCGACGATGCCGGCGTCCTCGTTCTGTGCAAGCCCTACGTCACCGGCCTGCACTGGAGCCACTGGTGCGACGCCCACCCCCACGTCTTTCCACACTCGGGGCTCGTCGACGCCGAGGGCCAGATCAAACCCGCCCTCGCCATGCTCCGCTCCATGCGGCAGTCCTACCTCGGATGAGATGGCACTGCATCTTGGAAGTCCTCTTCCTACGCTCGCTGAAACTCCAAGCGTCCAGATTGGGTTCTCGGAAGCCTACTTCGCCGCCCTCTGTCACAGCACCCCTGCGAGTTCCTGTTTGCTGGCGTCGGCGACCTCGGCGTGCAGGCTGCGGCCGTGGGCGTCCATGGTCACCACGGCCGGGAAGTCCTTGACCACGAGTTGCCAGACGGCCTCGGGGCTGCCGAACTTCTCCTTGAGAAACACCCCCGGCACGTCGGTCACGCACTGGGCATAGATCTGGGCCGCGCCGCCGATGGCGTGCAGGTAGACGCAGCCGTGCTCCTTGCAGGCCGCCAGCGTCTTGGCCCCCATGCCCCCCTTGCCGATCACCGCCTTGATGCCGTAGCGGGCAATCACGTCCGCCTGATAGGGCTCCTCGCGGATGGAGGTCGTCGGCCCGGCCGCGACCACCCGGTACTTGCCCCCTTCCTCCAGCACGACAGGGCCGCAGTGGTAGATCACGCCCCCCTGCATGGCCGGGACGTCGCCGCCCTTGAACAGGAACTTGTGGACCTCGTCCCGGCCCGTGAGCACCATGCCGCTCAACATGACCACGTCGCCGGCCCGCAGGCTCCGCACGTCCGCCTCGCTGAGCGGCAGCGTGAGCGGGATGATCCGCTCGCCCGGCGCCACCTTGTTCCCCAGGTCGACGACGTTCGAGGTCGGCTCGGGTTCATGGTCGAACTCGCCGGGCGCGTGATACAGCCAATCTTGGACGTTGCCCTTGGTATCGAGGACGACGCCGCGCCGGCGGTAGGCCCAGCACATGTAGGCGACGCTGACAAAAAAGCTGGCGGGCAGCCGATTCCGCGCTCCGATCTTGCAGCCGCCGATCGTCAGTTTGCCGCCGAAACCCATGGGGCCAATGTTGAGCTGATTGGCATCCTTCATGATGCGGTCTTCGAAGGCGGCCAGCTCGGGCACCGGGTTCACATCCTCCACGGTGCGCAGCAGTTGCTCCTTGGCAAAGTCGTAGCCCTGGGCCCGGTCCCCGCCGATACAAACGCCGATGAAGCCCGGCCCGCAGCCCTTGCCCTGCGCCTGCCAGATGGCATCGAGCACCACGTCACGGACGCCCTCCAGGTCGCGGTCGCAACGTTTGCCATTGATTGTCGTGGGTAGCGAATACTGGGCCGACATGTTCTCGCAGCCGCCCCCCTTGAGGATGAGCCGCGCGTCGACCGTCTCGTGCCGATGTTGATGCCAGTGGAAGACGGGGCTGCCCGCGCCCAGGTTGTTGCCCGTGTTCCGGCCCGTGAGGCTGTCCACGGAGTTCTGCCGCAGGTAGCCCTTGCGCGTGGCCTCGACCACGGCATCGCAGCAGATCTCCTGCAGTGCGAGCTGATCGAAACCGACCGGCGTCTTGATGTAGAAGCCTATGGTGCCGGTGTCCTGGCAGATGGGGGCGGAGAAGCGCTTGGCCAGGCCGATGTTCTGCAGCACCAGGCGCAGGGCAAGGTCGGCTTTGGAGCCGGGATTCTCCAGCGCTTGGCGGATGGCCAGCACGCTCTCCACGTCGGGCGGTAGGAAGGCCGAGGTGCGGCGAACGAGTTCGAGCATCTGCTTGAAGAAGGCATCGCGATTCATGGCGGGACTCCGAGGAAGAACGGCTGCGGCTATTCTACCGGCCGACGGCCCCTCTTGGGCATTGGGTATGGAACCAAGGCAAATCCGCTTGACACTGGCCCGCTGGCGCTTTGAAGTGTGGGGAGGTCGTGCCGTTTCCAACCACCCATTCACCAGCTCAGCGGCCCCAGCCCCTCAACGACCTGCAACAACGCTGGGACGGCACGTGGGCCAACCCAAGCCGAGAACCGATAGGCGGTTGCGCAGGGGGATCGAAGATGAATACGTGTCGTCTGCTGGCCACGCTCGGCTTGCTAGCGCTGGTGACGCCGAGGGTGTGGGCCGATGGCTTTATTCTCAAAAGGGGCGGCTTCCTCCGCGAACATACGCAAGCTGCCTTCATCGAATGGCACGCGGGGCAGCAGCGGCTCTTTGTCGCGACGCACGCCCAGTCGGTTGATGCGGGCACGATGTGGATCGTCCCCATCGTCGCGCCTCCGGATCAGGTCAAGGCCGAGCCGGTCACCCAATGGCCTCAAGTCCGACATGTCCACTACTGCAAGCCCAAGGTCGAGTACCGGGTGCGCAGTACGCTATTCACCTTCGCGCTGCTCGATTCTGGGCTGTTACTCAGCCCCATACTCCTTAGTTTCATTGGCGCAACGGCTTCGGACGCCTTCTCCGACGTGACCGTCCATGATCGCGTGGTGAAGCACGGCATGACCATCGAGGTGCTCTCGGCCGTCTCCGTGTCGGCTTTGGATGAATACCTCACGAGCAAACAACTCGACGTCAAAGCCAAGGACCTGTGGAGCCTGGCCCCGTATCTGGAGCAGCAGGCCGCCATCGTCTGTGGCTGGGCCTCGGGTCCACTCGAAGCCAGGGCCATGCGCATCGACTTTCCTTCGCCCCACATCTTCTTCCCGCTTCGGCCTTCGCAGGTCTACAAAGACCCCATCAGAACCGACATCTACGTCCGCGGATTCGCTTCACCCCCGGCCGGATTGCATCGCCATTGGATCCATGTCACGCCGGTGGAAGCCGACATGGTGGATGGTCCGGTCGGCGTGCAACTCACGCGTGTTCGAGTCAGTGGCTCCCCTTCGACATGGAACGAGGACTTGATCCTCGAACCGGGCGGACCGCTCTCCTGGCATGTGAACTGGTTTCTCGCGTTCCACCCGCTGAGCCATCCCTGGGCCGTGGTGACCTGGACGGGCTTGCTGGCCGGGCTGGTGCTGCCGATCCTGCTCATCCCCCGGCCGCAGCGCGAGGGGCGCGACTTCCTCCTAGGTGGGCCGGCCGGGGCCGGCATCGGCTTGTCGCTCTTCTGTACCTGGTTTCTCGCCCGACGCTGGCAGCGACTGCGGACGCAAGGGACCACGAACCCAGCGCCGTTCACCGTCGGCGACTTCCTTCTGGTGTTCATTGTCCTGCATCTGCTGCTAGTGCTCGGCTGGTGCGTGAGCATGAGCCGTATCTAGGCAAATGTCAGCGGGCACTGAATCGAGTCCCCCGCCCTACGAATCGCTCAGCCGGCGGCGGCGGAGGAGGTGGTGGTAGTGCTGGGCGAAGCGGTGGGCTTCATCACGGATGTACTGCAGGAGCCGCAGGGCTGCCGAGGATTTGCTTAGCCGGAGCGGCTCGTCGGCGTCGAGTTGGTAGACCTCTTCCTGCTTCTTGGCCAGGCTGATGAGGACGGGCTTGCGGACGGCCAGGGCCTCGAGCGCCGCCTGGGCCGCCGTGAGTTGGCCCTTGCCGCCGTCGATGAGGATCAGATCGGGCAGGACCGCCTCTTCCCTTTGCATGCGGCGATAGCGGCGCGTGACGACCTCACGCATCGAGGCAAAATCGTCGTTCCCCTCTACGGTGCGGATGCGGAAGCGCCGGTAACCGGGCTTGAAGGGCAGCCCGTCGATGAACTGCCCCATGCTGGCGACCATTTCGGTGCCGCCCAGATGGGCGATGTCGAAGCCCTCAATGACGCGAGGCGGGGCGGCCAGGCGCAGCACCTTCTTGAGCCCGTGCACGCCACGCTTCGGATTCATGACGAAGACTTCCGGCTGGACGTCCTTGTCGGCCAGACCACGCAGGCTCAAGTTCTCCAGGGCCTTGAGATCGTCCCGAAGCTGGGCCGCCTGCTCGAAGTGCAGGGCCGCGGCGGCCGCCCGCATCCGCTCCCTGAGTTCGGCGATCAACTCCTCCTTCTTGCCGTCGAGCACCATCTGCAACTGGCGCACCTGCTCCCGGTAGTCCGCGGTGCCAACCCGCAGATTGCAAGGGGCGGTGCACTGGCCGATGCTGGCGAGGAGGCAAGGGCGAAACCAGCGCCACTTGGCGTCGGTGGGGTCGATGTCGAGATTGCAGGTGCGAAACTTGAAGATGCGCTGCAGCACCTGGATCGCGGCACGGAGGCTGCGGGCACTGGTGAAGGGGCCATAGAGCTTGGCGCCGCGCTTGGGAGAGCGAGTAAACTCCACTCGCGGGAACGGCTCTCGGACGCGAATCTGCAGATAGGGAAAGGTCTTGTCGTCCTTGAGGCCGACGTTGAAGCGCGGCTGGATGTCCTTGATGAGGCGGGCTTCGAGCAGCAGCGCATCCACCTCTGTCGCGGGGGGAATGACCTCCACGTCGGCCAGGAGCGGCACCGGGTCGGCCGTCCGCCGATCCTCTAGGGCCTGCTGGGTGAAGTAGTGGCCAGCCCGATTTCGCAGGTTCTTCGCCTTGCCGACGTAGAGCACCCGCCCCGAGTCATCCTTCATCAGGTAGACACCCGGGCTGGCGGGAAAGCCCTTCACCTTGTCGGCCAGACGCTGGAGGGACGACATGCCGAGCTAGGCCCCCCAGAGCTGGCTGAGGCGGACTTGCAGTTCCTTCTTGCGGACGGCCCGCAGCAATGCCTCCTCGATCCGCTGCCGGAGATCGCGTTCGATGGAGGGCTTGCCCTGGCGCAACACGCCGACGAGCAGCCGGCCCCACTGCTCAGCCGCCTCGCCGCCGACACCGGCGACGTGCTCGAACGACAGGCCGTCATACCCAACGTTCAGGTCCGTGATGTCCAGCCGGAGGGCCACGTCGGGCATCAGGCCACGGAAACCGAGATTGATACGGGTCTCGCACTTCAGCACGACGGCAACACGGGCTCGGGCTCTGACCTCGGTGCTGTAGAGCCGCACGCCGCTCTCCCACCGCTGCTCCTCATAAATCAGGCGCACCGGCAAGCCCGCGAAGACCTCGAAGGCCCGGCGGTCGGGACTGGGTGAATGCAGGTTGTACACCTGGAAAACGAGCGTGTCTGGCAGCCCCTGCCCCTCGACGCGGAGCCGTTGCCAGCGGCCATGGTTCTTATCGCTGAACTGGACTTCGGGTCGGACACGCAGCCCTTGGCCACGCCACTTGACGCCGTTGGGCGTGGGGCGGGTGTCGCCCCAGCGATCGCTCTTCTGGTAAAGCGGGGTGGGCAAGGCCGCCTGCAGCAGCGGCCGCAGCGTCGCCGTCAAAGCCGCTTGCTGAGCTGCGGCCCGCGTCGGCCCGGCAACCGGCTGCTCGTCGCCCCATGCCACGGCGGCACCGGCGAGGGCCAGCACGGCGGCCGCGATCTCGAAGACTCTGTGGAGCATGGTCACGTGGCCCTTTCCCGGCCTTGGCTTTCGCTCCGTCCCTGGGCGGCGGCTTGCACCTCACGGCGCAGCCAGCCCGGTTCGATGCGGCCCCACAGACGGACCTTGCCCGCGACCGCCACCACCGGAGCGTTTTCGAGATAGAAGGGCTCCGGCGCCTCAGCCGCCTCGTTGTCCACGACTTGCAGTGCGATGGGGAACTCATCGCCAAGCCGGTCCAAGGTCGCCAGGACATCGTCGCACAAGGGGCAGTGCGGATTCTTGTAAACGACGACGGACACGGGGGCACCCCGTGCCGCCTGCCGTTCCCAGAAGCGCCACCAGTCTCTCATGGCGGATCGAAGCCTCCCGCACTCCAGGGATGACAGCGGCAGATGCGCCAGGCTCCCTTGGCTGCCCCCACGACGGGGCCATGCTTGCGAACGGCCAGGATGAAGTACTGGCTGCAACTGGGATGGAAGCGGCAGCAGGGCCCCAGCAGCGGGCTCAACGTGAACTGGTAGACGCGCACGGCCCCGACCATCGCCGTCGTCGCCAGCCAGCTCACTCCGTCGACGGCGCGGCCGATCATGGCTGGGCCCTCGCTTCGAGCCGCCGGGCCAGCCGGCTGACCAATGCCGGCAATCGGGCCACCAGGTCGCTCCATTCCAGCTCCTCGGCTGTGGCGGGCAAGAGCACCAGGTCCAGCCCAACCGGCAGCCGCGTCTTGCACTGGCGAAACGCTTCCCTCAGCAGCCGCTTGCGACGATTTCGGTGCACGGCCGACCCGAAACGCCGCCCCACGGCCACGCCCAGCCGTGTCACGTTGAGGCCGTTCCGCCGTCCATAGGCCACCAGGCGGTCGTCGCGGACACTGCAGCGGTCGGCGAAGATGGCGTCGAAGACCCGCTTGCCCCGCAGCCGCTCCTCATGCCGCAGACGCTGGTCGCCCGGCCGCCGCGGCTCAGGTTCGGGAGCGTGGGTCATGGGGATTCTGCTTCATGAACTCGCGGATCAGCTCCCGGCTCTCCTCCTTGATCTTCTCCGGCACGACGATCTGGACCTCGGCAAACAGGTCGCCCTTACCGCCGCCGGGGTTGGGCAGCCCCTGGCCTCGCAACCGCAGCCGTTTGCCGCTGGAAGTTCCAGGCGGCACGGTCAGGGTGATGACGCCGTCGAGCGTCGGCACGTCGACTTTGCCCCCCAGCACCGCCTCGCCCAGAGTCAGCGGCAGCCGCACGATCAGGTCCGGCCCTTCGCGGCGGAACTGCGGGTGCGGCCGCACCCGGACCTTGAGCTTGAGGTCGCCGCCCGCGACGCCCTGCTCACGCAGCCGCAGCGTCTGACCGTCCTCGATGCCGGAGGGTATGCGAGCACTGACCCGCTGCCCCTGGGGGCCGAGGATCTCCACCGTGCCGCCCCGGGCCGCCATCAAGAAGTCAATCTCCACGGCATGCTCGACGTCTGGCGGTGGCGTGAAGCCTCCGCCTCGCCGTCCGCCCCGGGCCCGGCCTCCGGCCGCCCTCCCGCCACCACCCGCACCGCCGAACATCTGCTCGAAGAGCGACTCCATCACGCTCGGGTCGACGCCCTCAACTTCTGGCCCGCTGCCGCTCCCCCAGCGAAAGTGGAACGGTCCCTGCCCCGAACCCGGGCCCCCGCCGCCGGGACCGCCCGCGCCCATCTGCTCGAAGGCGGGGCCGAACTGATCGTACTTCTTCCGCTTGTCGGCGTCGCCGATCACGTCATAGGCCTGCTGAATCTCCTTGAACTTGGCCGCCGCCTCCTTGTCACCCGGGTTGCGATCCGGATGGTGCTTCTTGGCCAGCTTGTGGTAGGCGGCCTTGATCTGATCGGCCGTCGCCGAACGGGCGACGCCCAGCACTTCGTAGTAATCTCGGGGCATGACGATCCAGTCGTGCCGAACCATGACAATCCAGGCCGGCCGGTTCCTGGGTCCGACCGCCGCCAACTCCACTATTCTAATCAGACCGAGTCAACCCGGGAAAGGAAGGAATGGGCTGGCCCGGCCCGATCTCGGAGCGAAACCCGGAGCGGTGTCCGGGGTTTGAGGCACATAGACGCTGTTCCCTCCAACTTCTCTGGCGGAACCCGGTGCTTGCCATGAAGCGAATCCGCACGTCGGCCCTCCAGCGTAACCTCTTGGCTGGTTTACTCTTGGGACTCCTGGCCCTCCCCCTGGCCGCGGACGACAAGAAGCCGGTCTACCCCACGCCGCCCAAGTCGGACGGCGTCTCGGTCATGCCGCCCGCCTGGGAACAGGCGGAAATCAAGCCGCTTACTTCGGCCGAACTCGACGCCCTGCTACTCGGCTACCAGAAGGAAGATGAGCTGTCGCCGTCGCCGCGAACTACCGACGAGCAGTTCCTCCGCCGCGTGCTCCTGGACACGGTGGGCCGGCTGCCGAGCGGCTCCGAGGTTCAGCAATTCAGCACCGACGCTGATCCACAGAAGCGGGCCAAGCTCATCGACCGCCTGCTGGCGAGCGACGAGTTCGCGCGCCACTGGGCGAGTGAGTGGCGGGGCGTGGTCAGCGCCCTTCTCAACGAGACCCGCATTCGGGTCGCGGATCGGCAGTTCGAGGAATGGCTCTTCGAACAGATGAAGTCAGAGCAGAGTTGGTCGGAGATCGCCCGGGGGATCATCACGGCTCGGGGCGACCTGCTCTTCCCACGCGGTCAGAACCCACGCCAGATCAGCGACGAGGTCAAGGTCGAGCCCAACGGCGCGAGCTTTTTCCTACTGGCCCATATGGGCAACGACGCCATCAACGAGCGTGCTGCCGCCACCTCCCGCGTCTTCCTCGGCATTCAGATTCAGTGTGCCCAATGCCACGACCACCCGAGCGACATCTGGAAGCACGAACAGTTCCACCAGTTCGCTGCCTTCTTCGCCCGGATGCGGGAGCAGCGGGTGAACGATCCGAACACCCGCCAGCCAGTGGCCCTGCGGGTGGCCAGCCTGCCCCGCGGCGAGCACCAGATGCCGGACGCCCGCGATCCCAGCCGCCGCACGCTGACCCATCCCCGCTTCATCACCGGCGAGGCGCTGCCGCCCGGCCGACCGGATGCGGAGCGCCGGCAGGCCCTGGCCGACTTCATCACCAAGCCGACCAACTACTGGTTCGCCGCTGCCTTTGCCAATCGCACCTGGGCCAACCTGATGGGTCAGGGCTTCTATCAGCCTGTCGACAACCTGGGCCCGCTCCAGGAGGCGACCTATCCCGAAGTCCTGCTCGCCCTGGCTGCCCATCTTCGCGCGACCGACTTCGACATCCGGGGACTCTATCGCCTGATCCTCAACAGCGAGGCCTACCAGCGACAAGCGCGAACGGGCCAGGCACCCGACGAGCATCTGCGTTTCACGGCCAACTATCCCACGCGCCTCCGGGCCGAGGACCTCTGGACTGCTTTGGTCCAGACTGTGGGTGGCGTCGAGCAGACGGGCCGGGTCCGCGACCAGCGCCGGCCGGCCCGACCGCCCGCCAACCCCTTCGCCCAGAACGGGGACCGGCTCTTCGCCGCCACCTTCAGCTTCGATCCCTCGCCCAAGCCCGCCCCCGTTGAAGGAACTGTCCCCCAGGCGCTCATGCTGATGAACAACCGCCTCATCCAGGAGAAGCTGCGGGCCTCGGGCCCCACGATCCTGGCCGAACTCCTGCGGCAACACGCGGACGACGACGAGGCCCTGCGGGCCCTCTACCTGCGGGTCCTGGCTCGGAAGCCGACCAGCCGCGAGGTACAGGCCTGCCTCGACCATCTGCGCACCAGCCCCAGTCGGGCGGCAGGCTTTGAGGACATTCTCTGGTGTCTCATCAACTCCGCGGAGTTCGCCACTCGCCGCTAACCGTGCTGCGGTCCTTCCCGACAGCGACTGCTGAGGAGTCCCGACCATGCTGACCCATAACCTGCACGTGAATGTCTCCGCCGACGGCGGCGTGATCCATCGGCGTTCGTTCCTGCGGCACGTGGCCGTCGGCTCCGCGGCCGTGGCCGGCTCCCTGAGCTGGATGGATGCGGTCCGGGCCGAGGCGGCCCAGCTCCGCCGCAAGGGGCTGGCCTGCATTCTCCTCTTCCAGCGCGGCGCTCCGAGCCAGTTTGAAACATGGGACCCCAAGCCCGGCGCCCCAACCGGCGGACCGACCCAGGCGATCAAGACTTCCGTGCCCGGCATCGAGATTGCTGAGGGCTGGGAGAACGTGGCGCGGCAGGCACGCCACCTCGCCTTCATCCGCTCCATGACCAGCCGCGAGGGCAACCATGAACGGGCCCAGTACTTCCTCCACACGGGCTACGTCCCCAGCGGCAGCGTCAAGTATCCCGGCGTGGGTTCCATCGTCGCCAGCGAACTCTGCGACCCGACCTTCGATCTGCCCCACTACGTCGCTGTCGGTGGCAATGCTCGGTACTCGGCCAGTTACCTGGGCACGGCTTTCAATCCGTTCTTGGTCAACGATCCCAATCGCATGCCGTTTGACGTCGAACTGCCCCCCGGCGTCGATGCCGACCGCTTGCAGCGGCGCCTCACTCTCATGGACAAGCTGCAAAACGACTTTGCCCGGGCCGGCGGCGAGGTGCGGGTCAACGAGCAGTCGGCCCTGCTCAAGTCGGCGGCGCAGATGGTCCTCAGTCCGCGGCTGAAGGCGTTCGACCTCTCCGAGGAGCCGGAGAGCATCCGCACCCGCTATGGCCAGAACAACTTCGGCCAGGGCTGCTTGCTGGCCCGGCGGCTGGTCGAAGGGGGCGTGACCTTCGTCGAGGTCAACCAGAATGGCTGGGACACCCATGAAGACAACTTCAACCGGGTGAAGCGGCTGGCCGGCGTGAACGACCCGGCCTTTGCTACCCTGCTGGCCGACCTGCACGACCGGGGCCGGCTCGACAAGACCCTGGTCATCTGGATGGGCGAGTTTGGCCGCACCCCGGTGATCAACCCCCGGACGGGCCGCGACCACTACCCGCGCTGCTTCAGCGTGGCCCTGGCCGGGGCGGGGATCAAGGGCGGCCAGGTCATCGGTGCCTCCGACAAGGAAGGCCGGACCGTCGCCGACCGTCCCGTCACCGTGCAAGACCTTTTCTGCACGATCTATCGAGCCCTCGACATCGACCCGCGCAAGGAACTCCACAGCCAAGAAGGCCGGCCGATCAAGCTGGTGGACGGCGGCAAGCCCATCGGCGAGTTGTTCAGCTAGCCGGCTGGTTCCGGTCAGCGTCGGCTGCTCTTGATGAACTCTCCAGGCCCCTCTCCGCCCGACGGCGGCGCGAGGAGCTTGGGCATGAATGGGGCTCGAACGCACGCCGAAAGGACGCCCACAACCGACCTATGTGAACGTCCGCGCATTATGGTAGGCTGCGGAGTTTGACCGAGCGGTCAGTTGGGCGGCGGGGTGAGCGCGGACCGCTGTCCCGAGCCCCGCCCCCGGCGCCTGGAGGCGTGGCATGGCCCTGAAACCCAGTGAAATCCACGTGGCGCGAGCGTCCAAGAGCGCCAAACCCCCTCGTGGCGACCCTCTGGAAAGCTCTGGCGCTAGCGCCCAGAAGCGTGGAGACCCCGTGGCGAGCCCTGGAGACCCCGTCGATCGGTCCTGAAACCCCTGTCGGCGAGCCCTGGAGGCACCGCAGAACCCCCGTGGCGAGGCCTGGGAATGGTGCCAAGCTCTCTTGGCGGACCCACCGCGGCAGATCGCTGGGGTTCGGACTTGCACGGCGACTGTGAATCTCCGAGAATTCCAGCGAACGGGCGATTCGGGGCAACGCATGGAGGACTGACATGAAGACCGCTTGGATGGGAATGTTGTTCCTGGTGCTGAGTGCTGCGGGGCAGACGCCAGACAGCAACGACCTGAACTTGCTGCAAGGCCGGTGGACTGCCTCGAGCATCGAAGTCCAGGGTCGGCGCCTGATTCAGAGTGAGGTCGAGAAGCTGCAGTTTCTGTTCGAGGCCAAGGGCAGTCAGGTCACCTTCGGTCCTGCGGACATGCGGCGTGAAGCGACGCTGCGACTGGATGGCTCGCGCACGCCCCGGACCATCGACTTCCGCCTCAAGGCCGAGGCCGACAAGCCCCAGGTGACGCTGCTCGGCATCTACAAGATCGAGGGCGACACGCTCACCTTATGCGTGCCGGCCAATCCCGACATCCCCGCTCGGCCCACGGAGTTTCGGAGCGATCCGGCCGCGGGAACGACCCTGGTCGTCTTACAGCGGGTCAAGCCGGACGCCCCGCCCCAGCGCTGACCCGTCCGGGGTTCGAACCAAAGCGGTCCAATCGCCCGGCGGTCATATCATGACCACGGTGCGGCCGGAGTCTGGCCGCGGTCTGCCGATCCGTCCCGAGGAATTCTCATGCAGCAGCGCACCTTGGTTCTCTTCAAGCCCGACTGTGTCCAGCGCCGCCTGATCGGCACCCTGTTCGCCCGCTTCGAACAGAAGGGGTTGCGGCTGGTGGGGCTGAAGTTTCTGCGGGCCAGCGAGTCATTGGCGCAGCAGCACTATGCGGTGCACAAGGAGAAGAAGTTCTTCCCGGGGCTGGTCCAGTTCCTGACGAGCGGCCCTACGGTGGCCATGGTCTGGGAAGGGCCCAGCGTGATCGAATATGTCCGCAACCTGATCGGCTCGACCGACGGGATGAAGGCGGCCATCGGCACCATCCGCGGCGACCTGGCGGTGAGCATCCAGAACAATCTGGTCCATGCCAGCGACAGCCCCGATTCGGCCGCGACCGAAATCGCCCTGTGGTTCAAGCCCGAGGAGTTGGTCGATTGGCAGCCGGTCGATCGCGACTGGCTGACCGGAGCCTAGCCCATGCCCGAATCGAGCCGACTATTCTTCCGCCTGTTGGTAGTCGGCAGCATCATGTTCCTCGTGACCTGCTTTGCTTACAGTCTGCCCTTCGATCATTTGCCTCCTTGGTTCCAGGAATATGGTTGGCTCGTGCTGCTGGTGGAAGTAGGCTTCTTGATGATATTGGGGCTGCTCAGCATGAGCTTCGACCAGAAGCCCGAACGCTGAGGGCCCCGGCGGCACCCCGATCGGTCCCGCCGGGCCGCCCCGCCCGTCACATCGCATCGGCCCATGAGGTGCAACCATGGCGTCGCAGGTGGAGCGTCGAGCCGCCGAGCTGCGGAACCTGATCGAACATCACAATCGCCGGTACTACATCGACGCCGAGCCCGAGATCAGCGATCGGGAGTTCGACGCCCTGCTCTGCGAGTTGCAAGCGCTGGAGGCCGCCCATCCCCATCTAGCCACGCCGGACAGTCCGACGCGCCGGGTCGGCGGCGCCCCGCTCGCCGGCTTCTCCCAGGTGCGGCACGCGGTCCCCATGCTCTCGATCGAGAACACCTACAGCCCGGAGGATCTGCGGGAGTTTGACGCCCGGGTCCGCAAGCTGCTCAAGGGGGAAAGTCCTCGCTACATCGTCCAACAGAAGGTAGACGGCGTGTCGGCGGCACTCCACTACAAGGACGGCGTTTTCGTGCAAGCGGCGACGCGTGGGGACGGCGAAGTCGGCGACGACATCACCCAAAACGTCCGCACCATCCGCGACATTCCGCTCCGCCTCACGGGGCAGCCGCCGCCCAAGCTCGAAGTCCGAGGCGAAGTCTACATGGCGAACTCGGAGCTGTCGCGACTCAATGCCCTGCAGCAGATGCGCGGCGAGCGCGTGTTTGCCAACCCCCGCAACGCCGCCGCCGGGACGCTCAAGCTCCTCGACCCCAAGTTGGCCGCCCAGCGGCGGCTACGCTTCTTCGTTCACGGTGAGGGGGCCGTCGGCCACGAACGCTGCGCCGCCCACCACGAGTTCCTAGGCCAGGTCGCCCAATGGGGCCTGCCCACCATCCCTTACAGCCCGCCGCTGGCCACGTTTGAAGAGGTTCTGGCCTACTGCGACGCCCAGTTCGAAGAACGCCACAATCTCGACTACGAGACGGACGGCATGGTCGTGAAGGTGGACGCCTTCAGCCAGCGCGAGCAGATGGGCATGACGAGCAAGGCCCCACGCTGGGTTATCGCCTACAAGGTGGAACTGTGGCAAGCCAGCACCCGGCTACGCAACATCACGATCCAGGTCGGACGGACCGGCGTACTCACGCCGGTCGGCGAACTTGAACCGGTCCAGATTGCCGGCACCCAGGTCAGCCGGGTGACTCTCTTCAACGCCGACGAGGTGGAACGCAAGGGGCTACGGCTGGGCGATCATGTCATCGTGGAAAAGGCGGGCAAGATCATTCCGCACGTGGTGCGCGTGGAGCTGGAGAAGCGGACGGGCCAGGAGCGCCCCTTCAAGTTCCCCATGCGCTGCCCTTCCTGCCAGGGTGAAGTCGCCAAGGACGATGGCGGCGTCTATATCCGCTGCATCAATCCGGCCTGTCCCGACCAGATCAAGGAACGGCTGCGCTTCTTCGCCACTCGGGCGGCCATGGACATTGACGGAATGGGGCCTGCAGTCATCGATCAACTGGTGGAGCGGGGGCTGGTGCGTGGCCTGGCTGACCTCTATCGGCTGGATGAGAAGTCTCTGCTCACCCTGGAACGCATGGGCACGAAGTCGGCCCAGAAGTTGTTGGCGGGCATCGCCGCGAGCAAGCAGCGCGGACTGGCCCGCCTGCTCACGGGGCTGGGGATCCGCCACGTGGGCGAGCGGAACGCATTCCTCCTGGCGCAGAAGTTCGGGTCGGTGGACGCACTGCTGGCTGCCCCGGAGGCGGAGTTTGCCAGCATGGCGGGGATCGGCTCGGTGGTCGCCGCCAGTGTCCACGCTTACTTCCAACGCAAGGATACCCGGAAGCTCCTGGCCGACCTCGCAGCAGCCGGGGTCAAGATGACCGAAGAAGTCGCGGCGAGTTCTGACGGTGCTCCTCGCGGCGCGGGTCTCCTGGCAGGCAAGACCGTGGTCGTCACCGGCACGCTGGAGAAGTATGGGCGGGATGAGATCGAGGAGCTGATTCGGCGTCAGGGCGGCAAGGCCACGGGCAGCGTTTCCAAGAACACGGACTATCTGGTAGCCGGGGCCAAGGCGGGGAGCAAGCTCGACAAGGCCCGTGAACTCGGGGTCAAGGTGCTCACGGAAGCCGAATTCCAAGAGATGATGGACTCCAAGTAATTAGGCCGACTATTCAACTCGTTTCGTCAACGCGAGTCCCAGGCCGGCCGGCGGTGAGCGCCCGACCCGGCTTGACAGAATCGGCGGGGTGGCGCGTAATCAGCCTGGTCCGGACCGGGGTAGCCGTGCGCGCCGCCCCCATGATCCGGCTTCGAGAGCAAGGACGCTCACCATGGTCGTCAAGCCATCGCGGCAAGTGCTCATTCTGTGGTTCTTGGCGTGGGACGTCGCCCTGACCATGGTCGCCTGGGTGACGGCCTACTTCATTCGCTTCCACACCGGCTGGCTTGAAGTCACGAAAAACACGCCCAGTTGGAGCGACTGCCTCGTCCACCTGCCGGTGCTGGCCGTGCTCGGGCCGATCGCCTACTACCTGGCCGGCATGTACGACGTGAACCGGCTCCGCCGTCATCGGGAAGAGCTGGCCAGCGTGGCCAAGGGGACGGGGCTCCTCATGCTCCTGGTCCTGGCCGCCATCTTCTACCAGCAGGACCCCTATGAGTCCCGGCTGACTATGGGGCTGTTCTTGGCGGCCTGCTTCGTCCTGGTCTGGGCCACGCGCCGGATCTGGTGGCAGCTCATCCGCTCGCTCCGGCGACGTGGGGTCAACGCCAAGCCTGCTCTCATTGTTGGCACCGGACGCATTGCTCGCAAGATGGCCCGGGCCCTACGCCATGCCAGTTGGACGGGCATGACCGCGGTGGGCCACGTCGAGGATCAACCCAGCCGCTGGACCAGCGACTTGCACATCCTCGGCGGTATCAGCGACTTGCCGCGGCTAGTGGAGGAACATCGGGTCGATCACGTTTTCATCGCCCTGCCCCTCAATCGCTTTCACGAAGCCCGGCGAGTTTTCGACGTGCTCTCAGCCTCCTACTGCGACGTACGCCTGGTTCTGGATGTGCCGAGCATGGCCGCGGTCTCCATCACGACGACCAATCTGGATGGCCTGACCGTCATGGGGCTGCGGGAGAATCCCTACCACGGCATCAACGTGGCGGTCAAGCGGGCCATGGACGTCGTCCTCTCCCTGATCGCCCTGGTATTGCTGGCCCCTGTTATGCTGACCGTCGCCTTGTTCGTGAAGCTGACCAGCCCCGGACCAGTCCTCTTCCGGCAGGAGCGGTGCGGGCTGAACGGCGAGCGGTTTCAGATGCTCAAGTTCCGAACCATGCGGGTCGATGCCGAGGCTCAGACTGGTCCAGTTTGGGCTCGGGCCGACGATCCGCGCCGGACGCCGATCGGCAGCTTCCTCCGCAAGACCAGCCTGGACGAGTTGCCGCAGTTGCTCAATGTCCTGGCGGGCCACATGAGCCTGGTCGGTCCTCGGCCGGAACGTCCCGTCTTCATCGAGAAGTTTCGCAAGACCGTGCCCAACTATATGGTGCGACATGCCATGAAGGCTGGCATCACGGGTTGGGCCCAAGTCAACGGGTGGCGCGGCAACACCTCCCTCCGCAAGCGGATTCAGCACGATCTCTATTACATCACTCACTGGAACCCTTGGTTCGACATCAAGATCATGTGGCTGACGATCTGGCACGGGATCGTGAATAAGAACGCGTACTAAGACCATTGCCGACCGCCGCTTACGTCTTCGATGTCACGCGGTGGCGGCTCCAACGCCGCGCGGCCTTGGGGCCCTACTGCCGCCGCCTCTTGCCCAACTCTCCTTGACTGGGCCTTGAAGATGGTGCTGCCGGTGCTGCCAGCCACGCCGGGGGGTCTGTCCTGGGCGAATACTGGACCTGCGGGTGGCCCATTGACGCGGCTTCCGGGCTAACGTATAACTAGGGTCTCACGTCTTCCGCAAGGACGCTGGCGGACGTACGTTCCGTGAACGTTGGATGCCCGCCCGGATAGGGCGGATGGTCCACGGATGTGTTGCCGGCGCAGTTCATGCTTAGAGGCTTTACGCGTTCAAGACACCCCGACCAACGGCGGTCGCCGCCGCGGTGGGGGCGGAACTTTGGCCTTGCTGGCAACGTCGAAAGGTCGCCTCGGGCGCACCATCACCTTCGAGCCTTGGCTTTGGTCTTGCATCTGAGTTCTTGGTCTTTTCATCGCTGGTTTCATCAGATGCAGGCGGCACAAGGGGAGGAGCGGTCCACTCCATGACTGTTCTGATCTTCATGCTGGTCCTGAGCTGCGCCTTAGCGCTGGCCCTGACGCCCATCGTCCGGGCGTTGGCCACACAGCTGGGGCTTTTGGACCATCCTGACGGCCGACGCAAGGTCCATGCCAAGCCCATGCCCGTGGCCGGGGGGCTGGCGATCCTGGTGGCCGCGGCCCTGACGCTATTTGCCGCCTGGGCCGTACCGGGCCCAGTGCGTGATAGCCTTTCCAAGGACTTCGGGTTTCTGCTCGGCCTGCTCGGCGCGAGCGTGCTCATCACGATCCTGGGCGTCGTGGACGACTACGGTAAGCTCCGGGGCCGCTACAAGCTGCTAGGCCAAATGGCCGTTGTCGGCCTGGTCATGATGATGGGAGTGCGGGTCGATAGCTTCCGCATCCTCGATTGGCCCGTGAACCTTGGCTGGCTGGCGATTCCGTTCACGGCCTTCTTCCTGCTCGGGGCGATCAATTCGCTCAACCTGCTGGACGGCATGGACGGGCTCCTGAGCATCATTGGCATCATCATCACGCTGGGTTTCGGCCTCATCGCTGCTCTCAACGAATCCTGGACGGCGGCTTGCGTCGGCGTGGTTCTGGCCGGGGCCCTGATCGGCTTCCTCCGTTATAATTTCCCGCCGGCCTCGATCTTCCTCGGCGACTCCGGCTCGATGCTGATCGGCCTGATCATCGGCGTGCTGGCCATCCAGAGTTCGCTCAAGGCCACGGCCACCATCGGCCTCGCGGCCCCGCTTGCCGTTCTGACTCTACCGATTATGGACACCTTTGCGGCCATCATCCGTCGCAAGCTTACCGGCCGCAGCATTTACGCCACGGACCGAGGCCACCTGCACCACTGCATGCTCAGCCGCGGGCTATCCCATCGCAAGGTCCTGGTGGCCGTGGCCTGCCTGTGCCTGCTCTGCGTCGTGGGCGCCTGGCTGAGCATGTTCCTCAAGAGCGAGCTTTACGCCCTGCTCTCCGCCCTGATCGTGGTTTCCATCCTGGTGGCCTCACGGCTCTTTGGCTATGTCGAGCTGGTACTCATCAAGAGGAGCCTGGCCCACCAGACCACCAAGCTGCTGGCCCGCGGCAAGCGGGGCCAGCCGCAGCAGATGTCCATGGACCTGCAGGGCGACGCCGACTGGACCGACCTATGGGAGCGGCTGACCCTCGCCGCCCAGGACCTCGACTGCTCCCAAGTCAAGCTGGACATCAACGCCCCGGCCTACCAAACGAGCTTCCATGCCCGTTGGGAGAACCCTGCCGACGATCATGCGGAAATGTCCACTTCCTGGCGGATGGAACTACCCATCGCCGTCGAAGGGGCCATGGTCGGACGCGTGGAACTGCTCGGACACCGGGGCTCCGACTTCTTCTGGGATAAGGCTGCCAAGATCGCCCTGTTGATTGAAGAGTTCGAGTCGGCGCTGCAGGCGTCGCTCGCGGCACCGGAGCGCCCGGAAGCCCATCCGGCGTTGTCGGTGAAATCGGCCTCGGCACTGGCTGTGGCCGCTGACTAAACTTGAGGATTTCCGACAGGCTTCGCGGCTGCCGGGTATAATCCCACTGTCATCCTCGCGCAACTGGGTTCATTTTGCCGCGGGAAATGGGGAACGAGCCATGATCAGGAAAGCCGAGGGCATTGAGCCCCCCGTGACCGACGCTCCGGAGTTGGCCACTGCCGCCAACATTTACCGCATCGCCTGGCAACGCAAGTCCTTGGTCATCCTGGGCTTGGTGGTCTGCCTCGTCTGCGGCGCCCTCTACTACGCCCAGAAGCAGCCCGTCTACAAGTCGGAAGCCTCCATCCACGTCATCCGCAAGACGCCTGACCTGGGGACCGGCGTATCGCTGGACCTGGCGACGTACTACATGGAAGACTACCTCGCCACCCATACGCTCATCATCCGCAGTCCGCTCATCGTCGGCATGGCCGTCCAGAACGGCGAGCTCTACGCCCTGCAGACCTTCAAGGGCAACGCCGAGCCCTACGCCGTCGTCAACCAGATCATCGAAAACCTGACGGTCGTCCGCAACACCCGGGAAGGCACGAATCGCTCCAGCGTGCTCGACCTGTCCTTCCGCGGGCCGGTCAGCGAAGACTGTGCCAGCATCCTGCGCCACATCATCGAAGCCTATCGCAATTACCTCGCCGACCGTTACCGCGAAACGGCCAAGGACGTACAGAACAAGCTCGTCGAGGCCCGCACCATCCTGGAAAAGGACATGCAGGTCAAGCGTGAAAACCTCAAGGATCACCGCCGACTCAACCCGATGATCGACCAGCGGATGGACGGCCGCGATCCCCGCAAGTTGATGCTGGCCGCCATCGAGGACGTCCTCTCCAAGCTCGTGGCCACTCAGATCGCCAAGGAAACACGCATCCGCAAGATCGAACAGGCCATGAACAGCGACCGCTGGCAAGGAGCCCAACTGCTCCTCTCGGCAGAACTCAGCCACCGCTGGGGCGGTGACCAGTTGCGCTCCAGCACCTCGCTGGCCCTCCAAGAAGAACTCAGCAAACTCGAACGCGAACGCCGGGTCCGCCTCTTCCAACTGGGCGAGAACCACCCCGACATCCGCACGCTCGACCAGATGATCATCGACCTGCGCGAACGGATCGCTGTCACCAGCGAAGAGCAGGGACCTGGTTCCAACGACCCGCGAGCGCCCAAGGACTCCAAGGGCAACTCGACGGGCAGTGTCATCCTGACGGGCCTCGCCGCCATCAAGCTCGAACTCGAATCGATCAACGAAGAGATCGCGACCTGGGAGACCAAGAAGAACCTGCTCGCCGCCGAGTTGCGACGGCAACAGGATCAACTGCTCCGCGATGACGAGTTGACCGATGCCATCGAAGGCACCAAGAAGTTGTTCGACGCCATCTGCACGCAGATCGCCAAGTTCGACACCTCGAAGAACATGGGCGGCTACGCCGCCGACCTGATCATGCCGCCGACCCAGGCGGTGCGGGTGGAGCCGAAGGCCCTCACGGTCTTCACGCTGGCGACCTTCTTCGGTCTGCTGTCCGGCTTGGGCTTCGCTTACCTGGCCGACGTGACCGACAAGAGCTTCCGCAGCCCCGACGAGATCCGGCGGCGGCTCAATCTGCCCGTGCTCGGCCACATCCCGCCGCTGCTCTCCGAAGAGGAAGAGCGGGCCAAGGTCGAAGGCGTGGCAGGCGGACCCGACCCGATCCTCTGCACCTACTACAAGCCCAAGTCGCGCAAGGCCGAAGTGTTCCGCGGCGTCCGCACCGCGCTCTACTTCAGCACCCGTGGCGAAGGCCACAAGGTCATCCAAATCACCAGCCCGAACATGGGCGACGGCAAGACGACCCTGTCGACCAACCTGGCCGTCTCCATCGCTCAGTCGGGCAAAAAGGCGATCCTCATCGACGCCGACTTCCGCCGCCCCCGCATTCACAAGGTGCTGGGCGTGACCAACGAGGTCGGGTTTACGTCCGTGCTCACGGGCCAGTGCGAACTGCACGAGGCGATCCAGCCCACGGCCGTGCCCGGCCTGTCGATCCTGGCGTGCGGTCCGAATCCGCCCAACCCGGCTGAACTGCTCACCTCGCCTCGCTTCAAGGAACTGGTCGACGAGCTCCGCGAACAGTTCGACTTCGTTCTACTCGATACGCCGCCGCTGCTGGTCGTCACCGACCCGTGCGTGGTGGCGCCGCGGGTGGACGGCGTGCTCCTGTGCATCCGGGTGGCGCGCAACGGCCGGCCGGTCGCCGAACGGGCCTGGGAAATCCTCACCTCGCTCGGGGCCAACGTGCTCGGCGTGGTGGTCAACGGCATCAACCTCTTCTCGCAGGGCGGCTACGGTTACGGCTACACGTACGGCTACAACTATGGCCA
Organism: uncultured bacterium; assembly: GCA_937858435.1. GTDB lineage: Bacteria > Planctomycetota > Planctomycetia > Gemmatales > HRBIN36 > CALLZJ01. The sequence continues at coordinate 10,915 of CALLZJ010000237.1, read as the reverse complement.
GTACGACTACGCCAACTCGTACCAGTACAAGTACGAGTACTATGACCGCTACTACTCTGCTCACGGCGAGGAATACTACAGCGACAAGGAAGGCGACGCACCGGAGGCCTCTACCCGCCGCCGCTCCGCGGAGCGGCTCGAGGAGGAGACCCCCAGCCTGACCGCGCCCCGCCAGGAGGGTGGTGGCTGGTTCAAGGGCCTGTTCGGCAAGAAGTAACCGGCCCGTACCGGGTCACGTACAGGCTCGCGGCGGACTCTCCGTCGCGAGCCTCTTTCCTTACCCCGGGGGCCGGATGGGCATCAGGCCATGATCCCCCTCGTTGACATGCACTGCCACTTGATCGCCGGCGTTGACGACGGGCCGCGCACCCTCGACGACGCCGTCGCCATGTGCCGCATCCTCCTGGATGAAGGCGTGGACGCGGTCCACGGACTGGCCCATCAGAACGAGTTCTACCCCGACGTGACCCCCGAGGTCATTCGCACTGTCCACGCCCAACTCACCGAGCGGCTGCGGGCGGAGAATCTGCCCTTGATGGTTTACCTCGGGGCCGAGATCATCGTCGTCCCCGACCTCGACGAAGTCTGGAGTGCTGGCCGCCTCCTCAGCGTCGCCGACCGAGGCCAGTATCTCTTCATCGAGATGCCGCATGGGCTGTTCGTGGATCTGGGCCATACCATTTGGCGGCTCACCCAGTTGGGCCTGCGACCGATCCTGGCCCACCCCGAACAGACTCCGGAACTGCTTCACAGTCCGGAATTGCTCGCGACCTGGGTCGACCAGGGGCTTTTGACGCAAGTCTCCTCGGCCAACGTGCTGCGGATGCAGTCAGCGGCCGGGCAGAAGGCCCTGCGGAATTGGTTCCGGCGTGGGCTGGTTCACACCCTTGGTTCCGATGGCCATTCGCCTGACCGCCGGCCACCCCACCTGGCCGCCGCCGCCCATACCGTCGTCGAATGGGTCGGCAGCGCGGCCGCCGATCGCATCCTGGGCGGGAACGGGTTGGCGATCTTGCAGGGACTCCCCCTCCGCGTCGCGCCTCCTCCCAAGAGCTCCGCCTTCTCCTGGCTGCCCCGCTGGTGGCGTTAGCCTCAGAGCCAGCAGTTAACGCAAACGCGGGCCCTACGCTATCGCTTGCATTCCCGCTGCTTGATGCATTCCGCGCAAAGGCGGCAGAACCAGCGCATTTCCTAAGGTTCCTCATGCCCCGCGGCCGAACTGAATGGGGAGGGGATTTCCAGCAGCATGCCTGCCGGCGTGGGATAGGTCGCCGGAGGAAGAGCCTCAGCCAAGGCAAAAGCGGCTGGGCAGGACACGGGGAGGGACGAACTCATGAAACCTTGGATGCGGTGCGCGGTGAGCCTGGTCGTGCTCATGGGGCTGGTTGCCCATCTTCAGGCCCAGTTGCCTGGCATGGGCGGGGGACCGGCCGCGGCACCGGCTGCGGCAGCCGGCGCGACCCAGGCCGTGGGGCAGGCCGCGGGCAGCACCCGCACCCTGTGGGATTTCCTGGGTTGTGGTCCGGAAGCCAAGGAGCGCTGCCTCCGCCGCTTCTGCGAATGTCCGCTGGGCGGCCTGTTCAACAACATGCTGCTGCCGATGGGAGCGTTCACGGGCGGCATGCTCGGGCCCATCTGCCCGACGATGCCGAGCGCGGCTGACCTGGCCCGCATCGCCGAGGAAGCACCCGGCGGCGCCGAGGACGTGGCCAACAAGGTCAAGGCCGACGAGGCCAACGCCAAGGCCCGGGCCGCGGCCATCCGCTATCTCTCGACCGCCGACTGCTCGCGCTGGCCCGAAGTGGAAAAGGCAATCGTCGAGGCCCTGCTCTTCGACAAGAACGAATGCGTCCGCTGGGAAGCAGCCAAGGCCCTGCAGACGGGCTGCTGCTGCACCAAGATGACCATGGCGGCCCTGTCCCTCGTGGCGGCCGGTCAGGGCGGCATGTGGAGCTTCACCCTGGACGGCAAGGAAGAGATTCGCGTCCAGCCCGAAAAGTGCCAGCGCGTGCGTGACGCCGCTGCCCTGGCCCTGGAACGCTGCGTGGCTTGCTACCGCGAAGTCAGCGATCCCAAGCGTCCCGATCCGGTTTCACCCGACCGGCCGGCTGACCCAACCTCGCCGGACCGCACGCAGGTGCTGCGCCGTCCCTCGGGCGATCCGCTCAAGGACGCCGAGGAAGTGCTGCGGGCCCGCCGTGGCATGGCGCCGCCTTCGGGTTCGCGGGGCCTGTTCGATCTGGTCAATGCCTCGGTGCGCACCGACGCCACCCCGACCGCCCAGCCGCGCCTGAGCCCCGTCGCTCAGAGTCAGCCGACCGTGGTCATGGTGCAGTCGGCACCGGCGCAACGGCTCCACCCCGTTCCGATGCCCGCGGCCCCGGCTCAGGCCAAGTTCATGCAGCCCGCCCCGGCCGCAAATGGCGTGCAGTACGTGCAGCCGATCTATCCGGCCGCCGCGACCGACCCCAGCACCCAGCCCAAGGTGCAGATCCTGTTCGACGATCAGCCCATGGTCGCTGCCCAACCCGCTGCCGTCCAGCCGGCCCTTCAGCCTCAGTACATCGTGGTCGAGCCGTCGGACAACAGCGTCAGCGGTAAGATCAAGAACATGTTCAAGCCGACCAAGCCCCAGAAGGACCCCGGCCTGGACCAGCGGATGTTCAATCTGCTGAACCAGAGTTCGGGCTCCAAGCCGAAGTAAGCACTCGACTCCGGCCCTCCCCGAGATCGCACGAGCCGCCCCGGTCGAAGCCGCGGGCGGCTTCGCTTTTTAGGCAGCCTGTGACTCGACCGCGGCACCGCTGCGGCTGCGGTCCCTGGGTCGGATTGCCCTTGTAGCAATCGACTCCGCGGGCTACACTTCCGAGGCCAACCCCCAAGCTGCGGGCAGGAGACCGCATGCGCCTGGCCATCCTATCCCAGAGCGCCCGTGCTGCCGACGCTATCGGCGGGCAGATCGCGGCCACCGTCCGCGCGGCCCGTAACCAGGGCTGGGACGTACGCGTTCTGATCGACGATGGCCGCGAGCTCCACCCCGATGTGGCCTCCGTGGCCTGGTCGGGCACCTGGCGGCAATGCCGGGCCAATCCCGCCGAACGTGCCTGGCTCCGCGCCGCCGACCTGGTCGTCGTGGAATACGGCGGCGATTTTGACCTGCTTGAACTCCTGCCCGTCCTGGGGCGGGGTAAGCAACGACTGTTGTTCGTCGATCATGGGGTCACGCCGACGTCGCTGGCCGGAGAGCTGCGGCCACGGTCGCGGCAGCGGGGCTACGTCTGGCTGGCGGATGGCGTGGTCGTCCATAGCCGGTTCATCGCCGAAGAGCTGCACGAAGCCACGGGCTATCCGATCGACCGCGCCACGGTGCTGCCCTGTTGCCTGCCAGGCCTGGGATCATCGAATGTGGCCGCCACGGAACGACGGAGTGAAGGACAGCCACCCACCCTTCTCTTTGTTGGCCGACTGGCCGCCAACAAGCGCCTACCTGTTCTGATCGAGGCGGCGGCCCGCCTGACCTCGGACATACCGGGCATTCGAGTCGTGGCCGTCGGACGTCATGACGACTGCTACGCCGCGGAGGCCGAGCGCTGCCGAAGCCTGGCCACTCGTCTGGGGGTCGATCTGATCCTGGAAGGTGCGGTTTCGGATCACGCGCTTCGTGGCTGGTTGGCTCGAGCGGCAGCCTTGATCGTGCCATCGGTCCATGAGGGTTTCGGGCTGCCTATTGTCGAAGGGCTGGCAGCGGGCGTGCCGGTCCTCGTGGCCCGAGCCGGGGCCAGTCCCGCCACTCTGGGGGACGCCGGCCTGAGTTTTGAGCCCGACGATCCTGTCGACCTCGCCGCGACGCTCCGCCGTGTGCTACAGCCCACGGTGTCGCCCCGACCGACGGGGCGTTTCGCCATCGTCAGCCCGCGGTGGGGACGGGGCTTTGCCGGTGGCGCGGAGCGGTCGCTGGCCACGATCGCGCGGACACTGGTCGACCTGGGGCGTAGCGTCGAGGTCTTCACGACCTGCAACGAGCACGACCACCTGTGGCGGGACACGCTGCCCGCCGGCACGACTCAGGTCGATGGTCTGCCGGTCCATCGCTACCCTTGCGATCCCACTGACACCGAGGCCTTCCAGACGGCCTGCGCGGAGATCCGCCGACGCTCGGGGCGAGTCGCTTCCGAGGTTGAAGCAGCCTATCTCGCCCACTCGCTGGGTTCGGAGCCGCTCGTTGCCGCTCTGTGCCAACGCCGGCAAGAGTTCGACGCCATCCTGGTCGGCCCCTATCTCTTCCGCCTCACCTGGCAGGTCGCGACGGCAGCGCCCGAGCAGACCCTGGTGCTTCCTTGCTTTCATGATGAGCCCTTTGCCCGACTCGCCGCCTTCCGGCAAACGTACAGTCGGTCGGCGGCGCTGATCTGCCATTCGGAGCCTGAGCTGCACTTCATGACCGAGCACCTCGGTCTCAACCACCCGCGCAGCTACGTCGTCGGCACCACGTTGTCCGAGAAGGCGGGAACGGGAGAAGCGGCCCGGGGTCAGGCGCGGCTTGACTCTGACTATCTCGTCTACTGCGGTCGCTGGTCCGCAGAGAAGGGGGCGGACAAGCTCACGGCCTGGATGTCCGCTCTGCATGCCCGCCAGCCGGGCCGCGTGCGCTTGGTTGTCATGGGCGGCGGCAGTCGGGTGCCGACAGCTCCCTGGCTCGTGAACCTGGGATTCGTCGATGAAGCCACGAAGCGGGACGTCCTGGCCGGGGCGCGTGCCCTCGTGCAGCTCTCGCCCAACGAGTCCCTCTCGCTGGTAGTGCTGGAGTGTTGGGCAGAAGGTCGACCTGTGATCGTGGATCGGGCCAGTGCCGTGCTCGCCTGGCAGGTCGCCAGGTCGGGGGGCGGCTGGGCGGTGGGCAGTGCCGAAGAGTTCGAGGCAGCCGCGATGGCCTGTCTCGATGAGCCGGTCGAAGCCCAACGGCGAGGCGGCCTGGGTCAGCAGCTTGCTCGGCGGGAGTACCAGGACACTGCCGCGTTTGGTGTTCGCTGGGAGACGATCCTGGAGGATCTGCGTCGGCCGCTGGCGGCGATCATGTCTGAACGTGGCCCGTGCCGGGCCGAGCGCTTCACCGAGGCACACTGGCGGCCGCGCTGGCTTGAAATCCTAGGCCGCCTCCGAACACGGCCTCGAAGCCGCCGCGTGGAGTTGCGTCTGCCAACGCAGGTCGAGGCGCGGCCCGACGATCAGGCCATCACGGTGCCCGTGCGGGTCTGCCATCGGGGAACGGCCACCCTCGCGGCCGATGGACCCGGACGGCACTGCTTCTTCCTCCAGATGCGCGATCCTTCGGGCCGCCGGCTTGGTAAGCCCCAGCGCCACAGTCTGCGTCAGCCGCTTCTCCCCGGCCAGGAAGCAGCCATCGCCCTGCCCTTGCCCGTACCCAGCGTCCCGGGTCAGTACGAGGTCGAAGTTTGGATCGGGCGGCGGCTCCGGAGGCGTAAGCAGAGGCCGCAACGACGCGGCACCTCGACCATCTTGATCGTGAGCCATGCCGTGGCAGAGACGTCGTCAGCCCCGGCGCTACGAACTGCCCGGCGACTGCTGGCCCAAGCCCAGGAACGGCACCAGCTTCCCGACGACTATGTCGACGTAACTGAAGGCCGGGGCGCCAGTCTCAAACGGTACATCAAGCGGAAGCTGCTCAACAACCTACGCCGGGCCTACATCGACGTGCTGTCCCGGCAGCAGTCCGAAGTCAACGCGGACCTGATCAACTGCCTCGGCCTCGTGCTCGAGCAAATGGAGTTGCTCGAACAAGAGGTGGCGCGCCTGCGGCGCGAACGAGGCCGGTCCGCCCCACGCCGGCCGCGCCGGCGCTCTTCGTCTCAGGAAAAGGAAGTCCTGCCATGAAAGTGCTCGTCACCGGCGCCGCCGGCTTCATCGGTTCCCACTTGTGTGAACGGCTCCTGCACCTGGGGCACGACGTCGTCGGCCTCGATGCCTACATCCCCTACTATGCTCGGGAGATCAAGGAGGCGAATCTGGCCAGTTGCCAACGGCACCCCCGCTTCCGATTCCGGCTGCTCGACCTGCGGACCGACAATCTCGATGGCAGCGTCATGGATGCCGACGTGGTGGTTCACTTGGCCGCCATGCCCGGGCTCATGCGTAGTTGGACCGATTTCGATCTCTACGTTGGTTGCAATATCCAGGCCACCCAGCGCCTGCTCGAAGCGGTCCGGCGGCAAGGCACGCTGCAGCGTTTCATCCTCGGGTCGACCTCCTCCGTCTACGGCCGCTTCGCCTCCGGCGACGAGACGCTGCCCACCCGGCCCGTCTCGCCCTACGGCGTCACCAAGCTGGCCGCCGAGCATCTGTGCAAGAGCTATGCGGAATCGGGCGATTTGCCGCTCGTGATCCTGCGCTTCTTCTCCGTCTATGGGCCACGGCAACGGCCCGACATGGCCTACAACCGGTTTGTGGCCGCCATGCTGGCCGGCGAGCCGATCCAGGTCTACGGCGACGGGCAGCAGGTGCGGGGCAACACCTATGTCCTTGACTGCGTGGCCGCCATCACCGCGGCCTTCGAGGCCCAGTTGGGCGAGACCTACAACGTCGGCGGCGGCGAAGCGGTCTCCGTCCTTGAGGTGATCGAGCGGCTGGAAAAGCTCAGTGGCCTCAAGGCTCACCTGCGCATGGCTCCGGTCCCGCCCGGCGATCAACGACACACATTTGCCGACACCACGAAGCTCCGCCGCCACGTGAACTGGCAGCCGCACGTTCACCTCGACGAGGGACTGCGCCGCCAATGGCATTGGCAGGAGCAGCTCTTCCATCGCCGGGGCAAGCGGGCCGCCTGACGTCCGGTTCGACCTACTGTCGCCCTTCTCACGTCCCAAGTGCTCCTTGCATCCGCTACCCCGCTTGGGGTAGGCTGGGACTAGCGAGGGCGACATGGCTGGGCGACTGCTGCTGGTGACGCTAGTGCTGACCGCGACGAGCGCGGCCCTGGAGCCGGACCGCCCTGCTACAGGGCAGGTGGTGACGGCGACGGGCCCGGCAGCCGATGCCTGTGTACGTTTCAAGGCCACGCCCCACGCCACAACGACTGATGCCCAGGGCCGCTTCACGCTGCCGGGCGAGGGGAAGCGTGTCACCGCCTGGAAGGAAGGCTACTTCATTGCCGGGACTGCCTGGGACGGCCGCAGCCCCATCACCCTCCGGCTCCGCCCGCTGCCCACGGAAGACTATGCCGAGTATGAATGGGTCGATCCCCGACCGGTGGCCCGCTCCGAACATCGTTGTTCCCAATGCCATGAGGAGATCTTCCGCGAGTGGCACGGCAGCGCCCATTCCCGATCAGCCCAGGGGGAGCATCTGCTGGGGCTCTATGCCGGCGTCGAACGTCCAGGCCAACCAGACACGGGTTGGAACCTGCTGAAACAGCACCCGTTGGGTGCGAGCGTTTGTGCCGCCTGCCATGCTCCCACGATCGAACCGTCCGACCCGGGTTATGACGACCTGCGTGAGACGATGGGAGTAGCTCGGCTAGGGGTCCACTGCGACTACTGCCACAAGATCGCCGACGTGAACCTCGATGGCCTAGGAACCGAGCATGGCCGGTTCGGGCATCGGCTGCTGCGGCCGCGTGAGGGGCAGCTCTTCTTCGGCCCGCTGCCGGACGTGGATCGAGATGAAGACACCTTCGCGCCGCTCTATCGCCAGAGCCGCTACTGTGCATCGTGTCATGAAGGCACGGTCTTCGGCGCGCCGGTCTACACGACCTACTCGGAGTGGCAAGCCAGCCCCGCCGCCAAGAAGGGGCAAACGTGCCAGTCATGCCATATGGCTCCGACGGGGACCATGACGAACATCGCCCCAGGCAAGGGCGGCTGGGAGCGTGACCCCCAGACGCTGGCCAGTCATACCTCTCCCGGCGGCAGCCTCGAAATGCTGCGCTCCAGCGTGGAAGTGAAGCCCCGGCTCGTGGTCGACGCCGCTCACGTCCAGGTGCTAGTGGAAATTGTGGCCCGCAACGTGGGCCACCACGTGCCGACCGGCTTCATCGACCGGCAGCTTCTGCTCGTCGTCGTCGGTCGCACGGCCATGGGTGACCTGGTACCGCCTGAGTCGGGCCCCGTGCTTCCCCCCGCGGCCGGCATCCGGGCCACGGGAGAGAGTCTCGATCTTCGCAACTATGGCGGCCTGGGCGGTCGGCTCTTCGCCAAGCAGATCGCCGATAGCGACGGCGAGTGGCCCATCCCTTTCTGGCAGTTCGACAAGGTGCTGGCCGATACCCGTCTTCAGCCCGAAAAAGTGGAGGCCTACCGCTGGAGCCTGCCACGGCCGACGACGGCTCTGGTTGAGGTGCGGCTGGTCTATCGCCGTTTCTGGAAAGTCGATGCCGACCGCAAGGGTTGGACCGACATCGATAAGATCATCTTCACCACGCAGCTTGAGGTCCGGTAGCCACGGCCGTCAGCAGACTGACCGGGCCCGAGTCGGCGTGGGCCAGGTCACCCCAGCCGGGTGCCTAAGATCGAACCGTAGCGGCACGCCTTTCTCGTCGCCGCCGAGCGCTGGAGACTTCGATGGCCGAACCGCTCTCCTCCTCGCCGTTGCCCAAGCCGTTGCCCCTTGAACCCATCAAGCAGCCGGCCCGGCTCTGGTTCTTCTGGCTGGTCGGGCTGCTGATCTTCGCTTGCCTGGCCCTGGTGATCGTGCTCAACATCCTGAGCAGCCGCCAGCGGCTCGACCGGGACAAGCTCGATGCCGCCCGGCTCCGCTGGAAGCTGGCGGACATCAAGGACTATGACATCGACGTCCGAGTGACGGGCAGTGCGCCCGGGCACTACCAGGTGCGGGTCCGCGGCGGCCAGGTCGTGCAGGGACTCATGAACGGCCAGCCCTTCCAGGATCTGCGCTTGGCCTGGCCCTGGACCATTGACGGCTTGCTTGAGGAAGTACTGCCGCGCGAACTGGAGACGCTGCAATCGCCGGAGGGGCATCGCTGCTATTCCATGGTCGAGTTCGATCCCAAGCTGGGCTATCCCCGCCGGTACGTCCATACGATCAACCAACGCACCACCAGTTGGGAGGTACAACTGGCACCGGTCACCCCTTCGTCACCGCCACCTTCGGGGCCGGAGCCGACCCTCCCCGCGGCAACTCCGTCGGCCGCTTCGTCATGACCGCGCCGCCGCCGCCCTTGTCCCCGAGGCCTGGCCCACTCTGGCGGCGCTACCTGGCTGGCTTGCTGCCGCCGCTGGTGCTGATCGCCCTTTTGCTCGCGGTCCTGGTGTTTGCCCTGCACAGCCGGCTGCAAGCCGGGGCCGAGTATGACCTGGCCGCCCTGCGGGAGTGGGTCTCGGAAGCCCGCGTCTACCGTGCCACTTTGCCAGAGCTGGTGCGCGATCTGGCCGAGAGCGATGCCGAGGACGCCTTCACCGTCGGTGGCCCGCTGCATCAGCATCTGGCGGCCTTGGCCGAAGCCCCACGCTTGCACCAGGGTCTTTTGCCGCTCTTTCCCGTGATCTACCGCATGGAAGTCCGCTGGGAGCCGGCCGAGTACCCGAGCGTCGTCTGGGACGCTCGGCTGCCCTATCGCCCCGGCAACGTGGAGCGACGCGTCGTGCCGATCTGGAAGGGTCCCAAGGCGTCGGCTCTTCTGGTCATCGACTGCCAGCTTCACGCCTTCGCCCAGCGGCAAGAACAGATGGCCACCGAGGCCGCTCGGCTCCGGACCTGGCTGAGCCTTCTAGCCATCGGCTCGGGGGGGGTCGCCATCGGCTGGGTGGCACTGGTTCTCCGGGCCGAACGGCGGCCTGCGCTGTCCCCCCTTGAGGGCCCGCAGCGGCTGGACGCCTCGGAGCGGCAGGCCCTGGAAGCCCAACTTGCCCGCCAGGCCGCTGAGAGCCAGGCCCTTGAACTCAAGTCGCAGCTCTACGCCAACATGGGCGTCATGGCCGGCTCCTATGCCCACAACATCAAGAACATGATGGTACGACCCAGTGACCTCTTGACCCGTTGCGCCAGCGATGATGCCCTGCCGAAACATCTACAGAACCTACTCGACGACGTGCGGGGCAGCATGCAGGCTGTTACCGACCGCACCGAGCAGATTCTCCGGTCGGTGCGGAGCGACCCCAGCCGGGTCCAGCGCAGCCGTTGCGATCTGACCGAGGTGCTGGCCGAGTTGTCCCATGCCTGGCAGGACCTGGCCCGGGAGAAGTGGATGCTCGACCTCGTGCTGGAACAGCCCGCCGCGGGGCTGTGGATCGACGGCGATCCATCGCAACTGCTCCAGCTCTTCGAGAACCTCTTGTTCAATGCCCGGGACGCCACCTTCGAGCAGCGGGGCCACTTGCGTCAGGAAGCCCGACAGGCGGCCGATCCCCGGGCCGCGCTGCTGGTAGCGACCCAATGGCGGGGCCGTGTCGTGATTCGGGCCGCGACCGAGGAGGGCCGGGCGGTCGTCGAAGTGTCCGACAATGGCATCGGCATGCAGCCCGACGTTCAGGCCCATTGCACCGAACCGCACTTCACGACCAAGCGCGACAATGCCCTGTACGAAGGCCACGCTACCGGGCTGGGCCTCGGGCTGGCCTTTGTGACCGCCATTCTCGAAAGTCACGACGGCAAGCCCATCATTCGCTCGAACCCCGGCCAGAGCACGACCATGCGAGTCGAGCTGCCCGCCGCGCCTCCCCCGCCAGCCGGCTAGCGGCCCGCCCCGCTCCCCACCTCAGGCCACCTCGCCTTCCCCTCTTGCACCCCGCCAGGTAGGATGGCAGCACGGTCAGGGATGATCCCCCAGGAGATGGACCTCATGAAGCGCACTTGGCGTTGGTTCTGGATTGGCGTTACCACTCTCGTGCTGGGCGGCCTCGTCGGCGGCGGCATCGCCCTTTATCAGGGACTGCAACGTACGCCG
>CALLZJ010000236.1 GCA_937858435.1 uncultured bacterium | reverse complement strand
TCTGACAGGCATTATCCTGTCTTCCGGCGCGCCCACCATTCGTGGGGAAGTCCACTGTGCTATTTCAGTCGTTGTGCAGTTTCCTATTCGGATCCAGACCACATGCGGAGGCGCGCCCCGCAGCAGCGCCCGAGCAACGAAATCGCTGTCTTTAGAAATAATTGTCTGTCCGAACGATCGAGCATGCTCCCAGATATCAGTGTCGGATGCCCGCGCCATCCCAAGCTGAGTGACATGAACCACATCGGGAAAAGCGGGCCGCAGCAATCGGACCAGTCGTGGTGAGAGGTTGTGGTCGAGCAGAACTCTCATGCGGCCGGGACGTTTCGGAGCTGCCGCTCGCGATCCGCGGCGTATGCCAGGCAGGCGCGGATATCCTCGTCCGTCAAGTCCGGGAAGTCCCGGAGCACCTGTTCCACCGTCATCCCCGACGCAAGATACTCCAGCACATCGGTCACCGTGATCCGCAGATCGCGGACGCAGGGCTGGCCCGATCGGCGGTCCGGCGAGATGGTGATCAGATCGCGGTAGTCCATTAACCGAACGGTCTCAAACCGTCCCGCGTCGCGTCAACGCAATTCAGCAAATCAGTGCTTCGCGAGGGAGAGCTTGGCGTTCGCGCGGGCGATGAGGCGTTGACGCTCGTTGAAGCTGGCGTCGTCGGAGATGCGACGCGCGGTCGCTTCGGCGAGTTCGGCGCGGGCGGAGTCGGCGTCGAGTTCCTCGGCGCCGAGGGCTTCGTTGGTCAGCACCGTGATCTTGTCGTCCTTGACCTGCGCGATCCCGCCTTCAATGAAGAAGGTGATGCGCTTCCCGCCGGCGACATCGACCGCAAGCCCGCCGGCGCCGAGCTTGACGAGCAGGGGGGCGCGGCCGGGGAGGATGCCGATGTACCCGTCGTGTGCCGGCAGCACCGCCGCGTTGACCGGCTGGCTGAACGTCTGCTTGTCCGGGGTCACGATCTCACATTGCAGGCTCATAGGCATCTCCAGGGGCGGGGAAAGATACGGCACCCGGCAGGGGCGGTCAAACCGCGACCTTGATCACGACCTTCACGACCTCCCCCGGCCCGGCGGCGGGGGCGATGCACGGGCTGTGCACATCGTGCGGAAACAGCACCGCAAACGTCCCGGCCGGCAACACCAGCCGCGCGGGGATCGCGGTGACCGGCGGATGGTAGAACGTTGCGTCGCGATCGGGGTCATAGGGGGTTTTTGTCGTAACTGCTTCAATCGGCACGACATCGATGCACTCGACGCCCGCACCGATGAACTGCACATCGATGTACCTGCGATGCGATTCCCAGATGCAGTCGGCGGGAGGTTTGGTGGTGTACCGCTGAACGATCGCAAACACGCGCTCGTCGTCGAGCGGGAATTTGCCATCCGCACGGGTCGGCAGATCGCCGGCGAGGAGGGCGTCGAGCGCGCGCGCAAGTGTCGGGCTGATCGAGCGATAGAGCGAGGCGTTCGCGAGGGTGTCGAGGATCATGGCAGCTTTCGGAGTTTGTCCTCAAGGTCTGCAAGACGGTCCATCATCTGACGCGGACTAGCGTCCTTCAGAATGACGTCACGCTCGCGCGTGTAGTCCAGTTCGCTCCGCTCGAACTGCTGGATGTATCGGACTGCATTGACCCATCCGAGTGAATCCACCAGTGCTTTGAAGCCGCGTGATCTGAGTTCTGCGGGGGCGAGAAGTGTATCGCTCATGGGGAAACCTCCATCAGGCAATCGATCGGCGAACACGCCCGAACCCGAATCTGGGCTTGGTGCTGCTTGAGCCTTCGCAGCAGTCGCGAGTCTACGGTCACGAAGAAATCGGCTTGCGCTTGCTCGGCACAAGCAACGTGCAACGCGTCGAACGCTCGGCACCCCCGGCCCATTAGCTCATCGACGCGGGCCGCGAGGGCAGGGCGGTCCGTGGTGGTCCACACCGGCTGGGCGTTCAGCCACGCATCGACACGGGCCGCACGTTCAGGAAGCGGATTGGCGGCATTCTCCAGCAGCAGGGCGGTGGATCGGACGAACTGAACGGGATCAGGTTCGAGACTGAGCAGCGCCAACACCGCCTCCGTCTCAAGTCGGATTCGCGGCATCGTTTGATCGTCAAACGGGCGCTTGATGCAGCACATGTCCAGATAGATGCGCGTCACACCAGCATGATATCAACCGCATGGGCTGTTCACATGTTGAGATAGAGCGCGTTTACTGACTCTCCAGCGCCTTGAAGTATTCGCGTTGGGCGCGGCGGGCTTCGGGGCTGATGCGTTGCTGGTCGACTTCCTCGGCGGCGCGTTCTTCTTCGGCTTGCAAGGTCTGGCGCAGCCCGGCTTTGCTTTCGCCGGTGATGATTTGTCCGTCTCGGACGAAGGTGCGGGCGAGGACTCGGCCTTCGGGGTTGTCGTGGGATTGGCTTCGCTCGGCTCGGCTGGTGAAGGGCGCGGGGGCGCGCTGACCTTCCCCGCCGGCGCCGATGCCCGGACCGCCCATGCCGGCGCCTTGGCCTTTGGGGTCGCCGGCTTTCCACTGTCCCTGACCCATGCCTTGCCCGGGGTTGTTACCGTCTCCGCCGCCCTTGCAGGCGCCGGCGAGGGCTTGCATCTGCTGGGCGTCGCGCTGGATCGCGTCCATCTGGTCGAGCGCGTCCTGCATGCCCGCCAGCGCGTCGCCCATGTTCCCGCCGGGCGCGTTGCCGGCCTGGTTGCCCTGTCCCGGCTGGGGGTTGCCGCCTTGTCCGGGGTTGTTGCATGCCTGCTGCATCGCCTGGGCAAGCTTCTGCGCCGCCTGCGCGAGTTGCTCGGCCTGTTCCCGGCTGCTCGCTTGCGCCTGCAACTGCTGGAGCATGTTTTCGATCTGCTGTTGTTGCTCGGGGGTCGGGCCCTGGCCGTTGTTCATCTGCTGCATGGCATTCTGCGCCATCTGCTGCAGTTGCTCGGCGGCCTGGGGGTCTCCCTGCGCGGCGCGCTGGAGCGCGTCCATCGCCTGCTGGGCTTGCTCCTTGTTCATGCCCATGCGATTGAGCTGTTCTTCCATCCGCTTCTGCTGCTGCGGGTCGTTGGCGGCCTGCTCGAGCTGACGCGCCAGCTCCTGCATCTGGTTGGCGGTTTCCTGCTTCTGTTCGTCATCTTTCTGCTCGAATTTGTCCACCGCTTCCTGCAGGCTGGCGATCGCTTCCTGGAAGTCGCCTTTCGCGACCGCGCGATGCGCGTCGGCGACTTCGCCTTGCTTGGTGGGGGCGTCGAGATTGTTCTGGAACTGCCGCTGATCCTCGCGGGCGCGCGCGATCGCCTGGTTTTCCTGGATCTGCCGCTGCACTTCCTGTTCGATGTTGCGTTGAACGGACTGCACCTCACGACGGGCCGCATCCGGATCGCGTTCCGCCAGCGCGCGGAGGTTCTCGAGATCGCGCTTCGCTTCCTGAAGCGCTTCGGACTGCTCGGCGATGTCGGGCGCTTCGTCGATCGCGCGGGCGAGCGCTTCAATCTGCTGCTTGACGGCGTTGGGCTGATTGGGATCGACCACCGCCAGCTCGTCGGCCGGCTCGTCTTGTCCCCAGGTGATCTGCGGAAGCATCGCCCAGGTGAGCAGTGCGACCACGCCGGTCGTCAGCGCGTAGGGCAACCCGCGCGGGGTCGCGAGCTTGAAATGACGACGCGTATCGAGGGATCGGGCGGCCTGCTCGGCGTCGTTGACGGCGGCGATCGCGAACGGGTCGGTGCTTGATCCGACGAACAGCGCGGTCGAGAGTTTTTCGCGCGTGCCCAGCGCGGCATCGATGGCGATCGCGGCATCCAGTTGCGAGGGACGACGCGCGATCGCGAGCGCCATCGCCGCGATCACCGCCGCCGCGCCCGCGCCGGTCAGCCAGTAGATCGCGCGCCCGGGCAGGGCATATCCGCTGACCCGCTGAACGATCATCGCCAGCAGCACACCGACCAGCGCGATCGTCACCATCCACGCCAGCGCGTGGATAAACCCGTGCAGCGTGAGAAGCGATCGGACGCGTCGGACTTTCTCAAGGATGCTGTTCACGTCGCGGCCCCTTTCATTCGGGCATATCGGCAATGACGCCCGGCCGACGGCATTGTTCCACAAATCGTAGGCGGAGGGAACACAATTCTCTGCATCCGAAGCGGGTTTGACGCTGCCGCCCAACCCGTCTAACGTCGGCGATTCCTCGCTGTCTACGTGGCGGGGATGTCGTTACCGGGCCGGCCGATGGGTCGGCACATGTGTTTCTGGAAGGAGAATGAGATGAACAACTGGGTCAAGTCGATCGTCGTGGTGATTCCGCTTGCAGGCGCGGTGACGTTGCCCGTCTTTGCGGAAGAGCCCGCGACCCGGGAGGAGGCACCGAAGCAGGAGTCGATCGATTTCCGCAAGCTGCGCGACATTCTCCCGGAGAAGCTCGGCGACCTGGCGCGCACCGGCCGGGAGGGATCGCGCAACCGCGTCGGTGAGTTCTCGATCAGCCAGGCCGAGAGCCTCTACGGCAAGGACGACGACAAGAACGCCTCGATCCAACTGATGGACTACGGCCCGAACAACCCCGCCGCGGCGATGTTCGCGCATCTCGGGCAGGTCGAGATCGATCGCGAAACCGAGAACGAATACGAACGTTCCGTCAAGGTCGAGGGCGCGCCGGGGATCGAGCGCTACAACTCCGAGGACAAGGAAGGCTCGCTGCAGCTCTATGTCGCGGAGCGTTTCGTGCTCAACTTCTCGGCCAGCGGGATCAGCAAGGACGAGTTCCAGGCGCTGATCAAGGATCTGCCGATCAAGGCGCTGGCGGAACTGAAGTAACGCTGGGCCGTCGGCGCTATTTTCTGAGCACGCTGCGATGCAGGATGTATCCGTTGGCGCGGTCTTCGGTTTCGAGATGGACCGTGTCGGAGGAGTCGTAGGTGTTGACGGTGGTTCGGCCGTTGACTTCACGCTGCGCGCCTTCGGTGCGCGCAGTCGCGAGCAGGGCGGCGGCGTCTTCGAGCGCGGGGGCGGGGGTTTCGACGATCTCGCCGGCGGGCTGGGGGGGCGGCCCGGACCCCCCGGCGCGCGCCTCGCCCGCCGCCGGCCCCCGCCGCCTCGGCCAGAGCTTGCGAAAGAGGTCGGGCGATGCGTACACATTTCCCGACACCGGCTGGCCGTTGATCGCGTAGACCCAGCCGACGACGTCGTCGCGCCCATCGATCACGCTCACGAGCCCGCGCTGGCGCGTTTCCATCGCGGCACGCAGCTTCTGATTTTCCATCGTGAGCTGGAAACTGCTGGCGGAGGCTTCGTCACGCACGTCGGCGTTGAGCGCGGTGCTGAGACGCACCTGCGCCCGGGCGACGTTCTCCCAGACCTCGCCTTGCTTGTTCAGCCCGGGAATGTTCGCGTTGGCGGCGATCTTCAGTTCACGCCCCGCGACCATGGACGGCGCGGAGGCGAAGTGCGCGACCGTCTCCCCGCCGCGCTGGCGCCAGCGGCCTTGCTCGACGCAGAACGCGTCGATCGGCATCTTCCCATCGTCGCGCGTGATGATCACGTCGCTGCCGAGCGTGCGATCCTGCTTGCCGCCTTTCACGACCGAGCCGGCGGGGATGAAGACGATGTCGTCGCTGACACATTCGATGGCAAGCGTGTTAACGTCTCCCGTCTCATGCACGATCAGCTTGTTCTGCTCCATCGCCTCGGCGAGCGTGAGATAGCGCCGCCCGCCGGTGCGATCCGGGCCGTGCACGAGGTAGACCGCGAGATTGCCGCTCGTGTAAGGCCCGCTGAGGGTTTGGCCATCCTCAAGCGCCACGCTCGCGACTGGGTTGGTTGGACCCTCGTTCGTGATGGATTGCGGTTCCTTCTTTGTGCATCCATGAATTAGCGACATCGACACCAGCAACGCGCAGATCATCCGCCACATACGAGCCTCCTCGGGATGGAGCATTACGAAATCGGAGCGTCGCCATCGAGCGACGCCCCGTCTCGCGGCAAGCATGTTTGACGCTTATCCGACGTTCAGGTTCTGGAGATAATTCTCCAACTCCGCCTGCTTCTGCTCGCGCTCGGCGACGAGCTTGGCGCGGTCCTGTTGCAGTTTCTCGATCTGGCTTTCCTGCTCATCGAGCTTCTTGAGCAGCCGGTTGTAGTAGGCGTCGTTGCGGTCGTTGATCGTGCGGACGTTCTCGCGGATGCGGGTCTGTTCCTGCGTGATCGACTGCAACTGCCGATCGACCTCGTTGATCTTGCGCTCGACCTCCACCAGCGCCACCTTACGGTTCATCGCCTCGATCAGGGCATCGCGCACGTTTTGCGGGATGGCGCCTTGGCGCGAGTAGAACTGCAATTGCCCGACGTCGGCATTGAGGATCGCAAAGCCTTCGCTCTGCACGATTTGCTGCGTGATCGCGATCTCGTTGGTCTTGTTCGCTTCGACGGGCAGCTTGAAGCGGTAGACGTCGTCGGTTTTCTCGAACGGTTCGGGGGTATCGACAAGCGTCCAATCCCCACCAAATCGGCCGTGTTCGACGACGATCGTCTTGTTCGTCGGCGACTTGTTCTCGAATGCGTAGGTGTGCTTGTGGACAACCTTTCGCTGCACGTTCAGCACGCCGCGGACGATCTTGCCGGTCTGGATCGTGTTGGTCTGCTCGTTCTTGGCGGCGTCGGCGACGACCTGCAGGTCGATCCCGTAGCTGAGCAGACGCTGCTGACCCGGGGGCACGTTGTCGATCTGCGCGTCGCCGGCATACCCGCCGCCGTCGAAGACGGTGATCGGGCCGGTCAGCAGGTGCTTGTCGGTCGTGTTGGTGAGGATCGCGCCGTTCAGCGGATGCTTCGCGAGCACCTGCAGGTTGAAGATGCTGACGCGCTCGACGCTGAGCGGATCGGTGATGATCGGGATCATCGCGCTCTTCTGACGCGGCAGGCTGACGTTGCCGACGGTGTATTGGAACAGCTCACCCACCTGGGCGGCGGATGCGACGGACTCGATGCTCTTGGCGGCGTCGAGGGCTTGCATCTCATCGGCTTCGGCGGCGGTGCCGAGACGTCCGCCGGCTGCACCGGCCTCACGACGGGCGCGGGCGGCGGACGGCATGGGAGAGGCCGGCGCGGGGGCGTTCATGGCCCGGTCGTCCGTACCACCAGCGCCACCGCCGCCCCATCCGCCTTCATACTGTTGCGGGCGCAGGCTCGCGTACAGTTGCGGCTGCACCACCGGACGCGGCAGGTACAGCGGCTGATACAGATCCTGCACGAAGCTGATCGGCCGACCCGACACCAGGCTGAGCTGCACGTTCGTCCAGTCGTTGTCGGTCTGGTTTTCGACGATGGCCCATCCCTGCAAGTTTCCGCCGGGCTTGGGTTTGCCGTCTTCGCCGACGGCTTTGGG
This sequence comes from uncultured bacterium, assembly GCA_937858435.1. Classification (GTDB taxonomy): domain Bacteria; phylum Planctomycetota; class Planctomycetia; order Gemmatales; family HRBIN36; genus CALLZJ01. The sequence goes on along the minus strand of CALLZJ010000236.1, from coordinate 27,186 downwards.
GTCGTCGAGGATCAGCCGGTAGCTGGTCTTCCAGATGGGGGTTTCGACGACGTACCCGACGCGCACGCGCCGCTCACCCTCGCCGAGAAAGTTGATCCCGACGGGCTTCTTATCCTGATCCCGCGCCGCCGCCAGCGCGACAAGCGCCTGCGTCAGCTCCGCTTGCAGTTGCGGGTCTTCGAGCGACAGTTCCCGGACGTCGGGCAGTTCGACCGACCGGATCGTCGCGCCCGCGAGCAGGTTCAGCACCGGCGTGGGCACGAACTTGCCATCGCCGATGGGTTTCTGCTTGGTTTCCACCCCGAGGATGGTGCCCGCGAGTTCGGTCGTCGCGACCGAGACTTTCACCTTCGCCCCGCGAAGCTGGTTCAGCAGGTCGGCGAGGCTGGGGTTGTCGGTGATGTCGACCTGAAAGCTGCGCAGGGTTTTGCTGATGGGGTCTTGCGACGGATAGGTGATGGTGGTCACCTTGCCGCCGTCCATGTCCTGGAGGACGAGGCTCTTGAGGATGTCGTTGATTTGTGCGGTTTTGAAGCGCAGTTCGGTGGTCGTGTTGCCCGCGACCGTGCCGAAGTGCTCAAAGTACCCCACGCCGCTGCTGAACAGGACGACGCGGACAACGGGCAGGGACTGCTGCTGGGGAGCGGTGCCGGTCGGGGGGCCGCCGCCGGGCTGGGCCGAGGCCAACGGCAGGACGCTCGCGGCCAGGGCCGGGAGGAGGGCACCGATGCCGATGCCCATCATCATGAGTCGCCAATTCTTCATGGCCTGCTCCTTGAGATTGTTTTCATGGAAGGAACGAGCGCCGCTGGCTCGGGTCGGTGCGCCAGCCTACAGCATAGACGATGAGCCTGGCGATTTCGATTGCCCGGCTATGGATTCCGGCTCGGGGGCAGAAACTCGAGTCGAGCCACGGCATGCCAAGGACCATGTCCGGCCATCAACCATTGCTCCTCGGCTGGAGCCGTACTTAGCCGATCGAGTTCGATCCGGAGCGTTACCTCTTGGCCGAAGCGAGGGCTCCGCACGGCCTTGCCCGCCGGCCAGCGATTGCTCCGGGCCCCCCGCTCCCAGGCTCGCTGCCAGTCCGACGACAGCAGCGCCTGCGGCAGATGCTCGCCGAAGACTTCCTTAAACTCGTCCAGACTCGCGCACTCCATGATGGGCGTCGAGGGCATCAGCCGGCCGTAAGCCGGGTCGGCCGCATAGAGCCGCCAGCGCTCGCCGACAGCCAAGAGGAAGCAGACTTCCACCGTGCAGCCGAGCGGGACAGCTTGCCAGGGCTCCGGAGCCGCCGCGACGATGCCCGCGACTTCCAAGGGAAAGCCATGCCGGGTCTTCCAATCCTCATTCTCGGCCAGGCAGCGCTCGAGTCGTCCCCGGAGGTCCTTGAGGTCCACCAGTGCTGGCCGCAACTTGATCGGAGTGGACGCGGGGACGGGGATGTAGCCGATCTGGCCGCCCGTGGGTGAGGGCAGGGAGGCGAAAGACCGGCGTTCCTGGCGGGTGTTTCGGTGCTGACCCGAGACCAGCGCTGCCGCTCCTGCCGGGGTAAGAATCCACGAATCGCCCATGGGCTCAAGCCAGCTACGCTGCACGGCCCGCTGCCTAAGGCGATGGACGAGGCCTGCGTTGTTCGCCATGGCGTCAGGCGAGGGCAGCGTCGCGGGCGGAGCGGCAGCGGCCAGGAGCCAGGACTCCAGGGGATCGAGAGGTTCACGGACGGCGACGTCCACGAGGAGTTCGAGGTTGAGCAAGTCGAGCCAACCGAGCCACATGCCGTGAGAGGGCGGCTCGGGGAGCAGGCGAGCGAGTCGACCGAGGGCAACACTGGCGGGCAGGCCGCGGGCGGCAGCGGTCATTCACCGGCCCCTGGGGGCCTCGGAGCGGACTTCGGGCGCATGGTCGACAGCCTCGAGAGACGCAAACCGGGCCAGCGCCGAGCCGGCCAGGTGTTGCATCATCCACTCCCAGATTCTGTCCCAGTTCCACTCGTGCGCCAAGGAGAATTCCAGCCGCCGCGTCTGCCAGACTCCGTCAGCCTCCTGAGACATGACTTCACGCAGGCCCGGTTCGAGTTCTACGGCCGTGCCCGCTCCTTCGCCAGCGTCGGCACCCAGGGCCCAGACCCAGCCCGCCGGGGTCAACTGCCAGTGGGGCAGGGCCCATCCCGGCGCCAGCGTCAACTCACCGAGTTCCTCGTACAGAATCCGCTTGGCCTCGACGATCGAGAAGCGTTCGGCGGGGAATTCGACCGCGACCAGCCTTGGCTCCCCCGCGGCATCGGTGGCGATCTGCAACTCCACATCCGGATGCGTGACCAGGTTTTCCATTTGGACGTCGGTTCCGCTCTTGTGCCGTTCCGCGTCCCACACGCACCGCAGCCGGTCGCCGCTGGAATGCCAGGTCAACGTCGTGGTGAGCGCGCCGGTCTTCAACAGCCCCAGCCAACGAGCAAACTCGCTGTCCCCGCCGTCGGCCCCGACCAGGATCGCGCGCCGTGCCAACCCGAGCCAGCCGCGCAGGGCAGCAATTGGACGCGTCTCCGTGGTCGTGGCGATCAGGCGATCGAAGGGCCGCTTGCCGAGCAGTTCGGGCATCACTGCTTCGGCACCAGGAGCCAGGACGATGACCAGGCCCGAATAACGATCCAGGAGCAGGTCGCGCAACTGAGCTTCATCGGGGAGTTTGGCGTGATGCCGGGCCAGGGCCGACTGGGCTTCTGCCAATCGCCGGTTGGCCAGATCGATGAGCGGCTCCAGGTCGGCTTCCTGGGGGCACACTTCCACCTGGCCCGCACCATCGAGCGCGGCCACGAGTTCGGCCCAATCACGCTCGGCCTCGGCGATTCGGCCACGCACTTCCGCCAGCTCCTGGTTTACCGACTCCTGCCGCTGGCGAACCGCATCGGCGATGATCTGATCGCGGGCGGCCGTGTGGCGCTGCGTTTCGATCTCGAGCATATTGAGTGCATCGCGGACCCCCTCTTCGGCCTGCTCGAGAGCCTCCTTGGCTTCGGCACAACGGGTGCGGAACTCTTCGAGCCGCTGCTTGCCACGGCCCTGGAACAGCGACGTCCACCAGCGCGGATGCCAGGGCTTCAAAGCGCTGCGTTGTGCCAGGAACTCCTCCTGTTGCTTCACTTGCTGCCGCCACTTCTCGACCTGCAGCCAAAGCTCATGGCGCTTGGCTTCCGCTTCGTTCAGCCTGGTCTGCAGATCGAGATAGGCCGCCTCGTGCCGCTCTTGCTCCTCGGCCAGGTGGCGATGGGCCACTTCCAGAGTCGGTTCCCGCTCCGACCCCATGAGGATGCCCTTGACCTGTTTGGCGATACCGGCGAGCGACTGCACTTGCTGTTCGATCGCTGCCCGCATCTCCCCGAGTTGCAGCCAGCGGCCCCGCCAGTCCTGAGCGGCCCACACCCTGGCTTCCGCGCTCTGGACCACGGCCTGGAGCAACTCCTGGCGGCGGGCCACATCCGCGGCCAGGTGGGCATGCATCGCTTCGATCCGTCGGCCGAGCGCAACGCGAGACCAGGCACTGTCCGCTGCTCCGAGAAGCTCGGGCGCCGCGACGACCGTTGTGAAAAGTTCCTGATGTTCGAGCCAGGTGGACCAGCGGCCATCGCTGGCGGCGGCAGGCGGGAGCAGCACCAGGAGACGCTCGCCGGCGCGCACGGCGGCTTCGAGGCAGCGTGCGATCCAGGGGAGCGGGTCGGCATGGGCTCCATGAACAAGGAGGAAAAGGTCCGGGCTGGCGAGAGCCGCGGCGACGGTCTGATCGGCGCGCGGGACCGAAAGCAGGGCAGGATCGCCAGGCGGCGGCGGGGGCTGACGCTGGTGGAGCCCCTCGAGAAAGCCGGCCGCAAGCTCATCGAGCAGCCACTGAGCGGGGGTCAAAGCGGCGGCGCTGCCGGCGTGATCGGGCCAGGGCTGGGTGACGATGAACCCGGCCTCCGCGGCCTGGTCGACTAGGCGCTGGCGTTCGGGGGGCGGCAGCGTGGTGAGAAGCGTGGGCCACAGCGACCCGAGCGTGGGGCCGACGCCGTTTTCCGGCACGGTAGCCAAGGTCGAGGCAACGCCGCGACTTGGCTCGGCAACCACGGGGATAGTGAGTGGACGATCGACCATGCGGAAGCCTGATGCGAGCAGGCCGTGTCCTGGCTCCTCACCGGGGCGTCCGAGCACGGTCGACTCGACTTCATGATGACCGATTCCCCGCTTGAAACAACCCCAACTCTCGAGATTCTGACGGATTTTCGCATGGCACCCAGATTGCCGATCAGGCGGACCCTACTGCCCTCTCGTACGGGTTGTGCAGGTTGCGAAGCGGACGGCGGCAACAACCCCGTTCCGGCATTGCCATCCGATTCCACTTGGAACACCGGCAGAACCGACCAAATAACGGCCACGGCTTGGCGCCGGCTGCTCTCGAACCATGGAGGCGTTCGATGTCTTTGATGCTCTCGCAAGGCTCTTCTCAGCGGCGGACGCGCCGCCCTTCGCTCTTGGGCGTCGAACAGCTCGAGGATCGGTGCGTGCCCAGTGGCACGACCATCAGCGGCTATGTGTTCAACGACCTCAACGCCAACGGCTTGCGGGACCCGGGTGAGCCGGTCATCGCCAATTCGGCCGTGAGCCTCTTCAACGCCGCGGGCCAACTGATCGGCACGACGGTCTCCAATGCCCAGGGCTACTACGAGTTTTCGCAAGACAACACGATCCCGCAAACGCCGCTCACCCAGACCCACTCGTTCACCGTTGCCGACCGTCCGACCAACTCCCCGTTCCTGCAGGCGCTGCCGCAGTTCAACCCGGCCCTGGGCCAGTTGGTGGGCGTGGACATTCAGGTGCTGGGCAAGATCACAAGCCAAATTCGGGCCGAGAACCTGGACGACGTGGGTGCTCAGATCACGGCCACGGTCCAGGGCAGCATCCAGGTCACGGGGGCCGGGCTTTCCGTCACGGTTAACACCGGATCCAACCACCAGAACTACCAGGCGGGCGCCTATGACGGCCTGACCGACTACGCCGGGGCCAGCGGCGTCACTTTTGCCCCTAAGACGGTGACCGGCACCAGCCAGGGCACCGTGAGCAACGCCAACCTCTCCGCCTACGTCGGCACCGGCACGATCAACATCACGGTCACGCCGATCGCCACCTCCTCGGCCTCGGGCGGCGGCAACCTCCAGGCCGCCATCAGCAGCATGGGTGGCGCCCAGATCGTCGTCACCTACCGCTATGTGCCCAACAACAACCTCAAGCCCGGCACTTACATCGTCCGCCAGATGGGCCTGCCGCCTGGCTACATCAACGGCTTGTTGAGCCGTAATGGCACCGTCATCCCGAACAGCTTTGACAATCGGGCGATGACCGTCGTGCTTGGACCGCAAGGCGCGCCGAACAACAACTTCGCCCACCTGCTGGCCGCTCAGATCGGCGGCGTCGTCTACATCGACGTGCCGAACGCCGGCGCCATCTTCTCCGGCGCGGTGGGCATCGGCGGCGTGGCTGTCACCTTGCAGGGCTACAACGACCGCGGCCAGCTCGTCAACATCACCCGGTTGACCGCGGCCGACGGCAGCTACGCCTTCGAAAACCTCCGGCCGGGCAGCTACCAGATCGTGCAAGGTGCCGCGGTGGGCATGCTCCCGGGCAAGATCAACGCACCCGGCACGCTGGGCGGTTCGGCCCAGGCCAACCGCTTCACCGGCATCCAGCTCTTCTCGGGCGCTGCCGGCGCGAACTACAACTTCGGCTGGCTCAAGCCCGCAACCATCACGGGCTACGTCTATGCCGACCAGAACCGCAACGGTCTCTTTGACGAAGGTGACCGCGGCATCTTCAGCACGTGGGTGCTACTCACCGGCGTCGACGACCGGGGCGTACAGGTCCAGCGCGTGGCCTGGACGGGCATCAACGGCGCTTACGCCTTCGCTGGCCTGCGGCCGGGTCTGTACAACGTGACTCACCTCGTCATTCCGCTGGGCTGGCGCCGGGGTGCGATTAACGTCGGCTCCCTGGGCGGCAACCAGGTCGCCAGTTCAACCAGCAGCGTGGCCCTCGCCGTGGGCGATTTCGGCCGCGATTACAACTTTGGCATCGAAGCCCTGGGAACCGGCGTCGGCAAAGGCAACTTCCTCGGTTCCTGGTTCCGGAAATAACTTCCGTGGGGCGGCTCCCTCGGATTCAATCGACAACTAGCGGCGACCTCCAGGTGATAACCATGAAGCGAACGATGCACGCCCACTCCGGATTCGAATCCAAGCTCTCTCTGCGCCGGCTCGCCTTGGCACTGCTGTGCGGCGGTGCTATGGCCTGGCCGGCCTATGCGACCGACGGACCACGCGGAGCCGCCGGGCCCACCTTGGCTCGGCCCATCGCGGTCAAGGCGCCGCGCGGCGCCGACGCCGAGGAGCGGCTGGTCGTCGCCTCCGAACCGGCCGAGCCGGTCCGCATCACGCTTGGCCGGCCCGTCCCGGTCCTGGGCGCGCCGCAGCGCGTCGTTCGCGATGAAGGATTCGGTGTCGCCCCGGCCTCGGCCTGGGACACGCCGCTGCCCCTGCCGCAGCCGCCCCCGCCTGCCGACGCTCCCAAGCCCAGTGATCAGAAGCCGGGCGCTGCGCCCACCGAAGCACCCGCTGCTGCCGAGCCGCCGCCGGCCAGCCCGACCGCTCAGCCCAGCGCTCCGGCGCCGGGTGAGGCCGTCCTGCCCATGCCGGCGCCTGCTGGTCCGGGACACGTCGTCGAAGGCGATCCCACGCTCTTCGGCTGGCAGGGCCTGGACGAAGCCGGGGCTCCGATCGGCGCCGACTGGGACGGCGAAGGCTACTTCGTCGGCGGCATGGGGCCCTACGGCGCCACGGGACGCGTGTGGATGCGCTTCGAGTACCTGGGCTGGGTGCTCAAGGCCGACAAGGTCCCGCCGCTCGTCACCTCCACCGACCTCGGGGCCGTGCCGCCGGGCAGCATCCCGGGTGCCTTGGGCGTACCGGGCACGGTCGTCCTGTTCGGCGACGACGTGAACATGGGCTTCTTCAGCGGCGGCCGGGTTTCCCTGGGCTGGTGGTGGGACTCGTGTGAGCGGCTGGGCATGGATGGCAGCTTCTTCATGCTCCAGCAGCGGAACAAGAACTTCTTCGTCGGATCGAACTCGGCCGGCAACCCGCCGATCTTCCGGCCGTTCTACAACACCAATGCGTTCGACCCCGCCCTCGGCGCTTTCGTGCCGACCGAGGACGTCCAACTCGTCGCCTTGCCGGGCATTCTGGCAGGCAGCGTCGACGTGCGGGCTTCCACCCGCCTGCTGGGTGCCGATCTCAACTTCCGCAAGCACATCTGGCAGGGCGCCGGCTGCCGGTCCAACTGGTCGGTCGACGGCCTGGCTGGCTTCCGCTACTTGCGGCTCGATGAGTCAATCACGATCACCGAGGACCTCGTCGGCCTGGCGGGCGGCCCCGCTCCGGGAGCCCGCTTCTTCGTCCAGGATCGCTTCTCGGGCATCAACAACTTCTATGGTGCTCAGTTGGGCCTCTTGGCCGAAATTCGCTGGCGGCGGCTCTTCATGAACTCCAGCCTCAAGTTCGCCTTCGGTGCCACCTCGCAGCGAGTGGAGATCGAAGGCCAGACGGTGGTGGCCGCGCCGCCGGGTCTGGGCGGAAACCAGCAACTGAACGGCGGCCTGTTGGCTCGGCCCTCCAACATCGGCAACTACAATCGCAACGTCTTCAGCATCGCCCCGGAGTTCGGCGTGCAGCTCGGACTCCAGGTTACCGATCACATGCGGGTCTTCGTCGGCTACAACCTGCTCGTCTGGACCAACGTCCAGCGGCCCGGGGCGGCCATCCCCCGCGCGGTGAACGGGACCTACCTGCAGCGGTCCGTCAATGGCGTGCCGGCGCCGGCCATCGGTGCGGAGCAGACCTTCTTCCGCCCCTCGACGACGACGTTCTGGGCCCAGGGCGTGACGGCCGGGCTGGAGTGGCGCTTCTAGACGACGGGCACTAGCGTGCGAATTCACTCCTGGGCTGGCGCCATCGGCGCCGGCCCAGTGGTGCGCGCGGGCTCCTTCACCCAGAACGTGTGGAGCAGGAGCATGATCGCTCCGATCACCAGCCAGGTGTCCGCGAAATTGAAGACAGCGTAGTTGAAGGGTCTGGGCCGCGATTCGGGAGCAATCCACGTGAATTCATGGAAGATCCAGATGAAGTCGCGAACCCCTTGGTAAAGCAGCCGATCGACCAGATTGCCCGCGGCTCCGGCCACGATCAGTCCGAGGGCCGTCATGAGCCAGCGATCCTGGGCGACCGACGACCGCCGGGTCCAGATGATGATGACCACGATGGCCACCACGCTGAAGGCGGCGAAGCCCAGGCTGGCGGCGGGGCCGAACTCGCCCCCCATGCCAAAGAGGGCCCCGTGGTTCAGGCGGTTGTGGGGGATGTGCAGGAAGTTGTCGATGAGCGTCACGTGCTCGCCCAACTGCAGCCAGGCGAAGATCGCGAACTTGGAGACTTGATCGATCACGAAACCAAGGGCGGCCAAGATCCAGAACCAGGTCATGCTCTGCCGCGCCGTCGCCGTCATCACGTTCATCCTCGCTTGCAGCGCGCGGAAGCCCGCGCAGGACGGCTAGCCGTCGGTCGACACCAACTCCCCCAGATTGATGATGCCGGGTTCCCCAGATCATGTCCAGGTCAGTTGCCGCCAGGCCGGCAGCCCTGCCGTTGCCCCGGCCCCTTCGCCAAGCCTTAAGAACATGGGACCGCTGGCCCCTTGGAGGCCCCGAGGTTGGCCTGTATCCTTCCAGGACGGGCGCTTAGCTCAGCGGTAGAGCACCTCGCTTACACCGAGGGGGTCGCAGGTTCGAAACCTGCAGCGCCCACTGCCGGCCAGCCGGAGGCCCTGACCCCGAACCCGGGGGCCCTGACCGGCGTCCCGTTATGATGGAATGGCCACGCGACCGCGAGAGTGGCGGAACTGGCAGACGCGCTGGACTTAGGATCCAGTGGGGCAACCCGTGGGGGTTCGACTCCCCCCTCTCGCACTCAGCCCTTCACGGATAGATCGGATATCTTCCCGTTTGCCGCGTTCCATCAGCGATCCAGGCCCGTGTACTGGTCGCCCGCGTCGCCGTTCGCTTCCCGAGCTTGCTTGATGTAGGTCAGGTCGACGCTCGCTTCGGGGTGCGTCCGCCGCACGACCGTGCCCAGGCCGAGGTAGTCGTAGCCTTCGAGCGTCGTGCCGCCGTCACTGATGGAGGAGAGCCGCGAGATGTCGCTGGCCAAGCCGGAGGCGTAGTTGTACGTGATGACCCGGCCATTGGGATACGTGATCGAAGACAGGCGCGAATGATTCGCCCCGCTCGGCATCTCCGAGTAGGCGTACTGCACCTTGGGTGAAGTGCTCGTATTCACAGCGCCCCCGTGGGCCTGCCATTCGGTGATCAACTGACCGTCGCCCTATCGCACTTGAATTGCAATCGCCAACTCACCGGTAGGTCTCCGATTCAAAGCGTGATACAGCTTTAGCGTCCTTTGTCCCGGGCGCTGGTCCCGGCTCACAGCAATGCGAAACTCCGCAACAGCATTGCCTTGGTCGTCAGTCGCCAAAGATAGTTCCTGTGGCTTCACCGTTACACCTTGGTCATTGCTAACAAGTCGAAGAAGTAAAGAATTGCCCGCCTTTGGTGGGCGGACTTCGATCTCCACTTTGAGATTGGTCGTTTCCCCTGGTGCGAGTGATGGAACATCATTAACTCCGACGAGACAGGTCCACACGGGATCGTACTTGCAGCCTGCTACGAATATGGCAAGCACTCCAAACATCATGGCTACTGCTACGACTCTGGTCTGACTCATACCGCTTCTCCTCTGAAGAACTTGCCCTTCACCACGTGTCAAGTCCCAATGCATATCTCCAACCCCACTCCTTCCACATATAGCCACCGTCCTTGCCCCACTCGCACTTGAATCGCTGTCCTCCGCCCGCCCAATCCGCATTGCCAATGATGAACACACCCTGCCTTCTACCGTTGAAAACAGCCTCGCAGTTGGCCAGCTGGCGACAGAAGTCCTCGGGCTTCACTTTGCCGCGTCGCACCATGTCTGCAATTATCTGTTCAACTAGAAAGCTATTGACGAGATTGATAACGAACCCAGGGAAAAAGATTGGACGGGCAACAAGCTCTCCCTACTTTTCGCCGGGTCGAGGGAGACCGACATTTCGTGGCTCCCAGATGGTGGAGGTTGCAATGCGAAACACCATCCTCACTCTGAGTACTGACTGGACTGCGTCTATTCCTTGCTTAAGTGTAATGGCGCGCGCATAGGCTTCCAGAATGTCTCTGATGCGTTTGCACGGATCAAAGGGCTGAGGCGCCTCGACTTGTTGACCCTGGCAAGCCAGGAGACCCTCGGGGTCGCGTATGCTACGCGGAGTGCCTGCGAATGCTCGGTAAAGGGATAGATCCCATCCGTGGAACCCAATCGGATCATTCGTCATCCACCGGCCCAGCGTAGGGCTAAACTCCCGATGCCGGAAGTGGCAGAGGCTGCTGGCGGCGGACTGCCGGCCGCCTTGATGCAGGTGCGACCACGCATAGGCGGAAGTGCCGATGGCGGACCAACTGCCGTTCAGGAACGTGGGCGAGCCATAGGGATCGAGGACGTAGCGTTCGACGGCCGAGCCGCTGGTGTTCAGGATCGACGAGACATTAAAGTTCGCATCATGGGCGACGTAGAGGCGTTTCTCCATGGTATCTCGCCGCCGGTATCCTCCGCGAAGTGGGTTAATGACCCTAGAAACATCAGCCTTCCGAACTGGCTGACCGCCAGCCGCCTGAACTGGCTGGGCAGCCGCCACCCGCAGCGGATGACCCGCCCGGCCTGAACTCCGCACCTTCGTTAACGTGCTCGTGTTCACGGCGCCCCCGGTTTAGTGCTCGCCGCCTTGGGCCTTCCAGTCCACGACCAACTGACCCAAGCTATTGTACCCGCGCTGCACTTGGTTCACTAGATCTCCATCTGCGGCGGTAGGTCGTGGAGCAAACGCCGGCCTGGCTGCACACTCCCGCCGGCTGCGGGTGCGGCATGAACGCCACGCCCACCTTTACCAATACTTCACTGCTTCGTGCCTGCCTATTTCGTCTTTGGCAGACGGGTATGAAGCCGGTGGTATGCCGTTAGCACTTATCATGGCTCCTGCGCACGCGTGGCGACAACGGATCCATCCGACTTTAGCCGCCCCCGGGCGCCAAGAGTGCACCCAAGCCAGCTCACGACAAAGTACACCACAAAGTACACCACGACACTAAAAGGATGCACTGGCATCGCAAACGAGGCATGCGCGGCGGTAATGTGCGCTACCATTGGCGGCCAGACCATGAGCACCGCATATCCGTCCGGTGATATGATTGTGCGTGCACCATGCCAAGCCGCCACTAAGAAGTATGCTGCCAGAAATGGCCACATGAAAAACGAACTCAAGTATATACCCACTATACATTGACTTGTTGCGATCACACACCCCAGCGCCAGTATCCCAGGTTTTCTGTAAACTGGCACATGCCTTGACGAGTCGCTCAGGTCGAAAACCGAGCCGCCGTTGCTTACCCTGCCGTGGGAAGCTTCCCGCCGTTCGGCTGCTCGGTGGCAGGATGGGGCTCGACTCGGCGCGACTGCGCACGCCAAGAGCATCAAGGCCCCGTTCACCATGCCAAGAACCGCCAGCAGGAAGGCAAGGCCGCCCATGCCGGCATGCACGGGTTCGCCGACGCCACCCGGTTGCGCACCGCCAGTCGAGAATGCCTCCCAAGCGGGCTTCAAGAGCAGCACACCTGGCAGAACCATTGAGATTCCTAGCCCGATGCCCACCCAGCGTGTGCCGCGCCAACCCCTGAATGCGCCGACGACCAGGATCGCCGCAGCAACAAAAAACGGAGCGGCGACGGGGATAAAGGGAGTAACCATCCCAGTCAAAAGCATGGCCATGGTTGCCAGGGTGACAAGCCCCCAGCCTGGCCAGGAATCAAGCTCGACTCGCCCGTTCATAGGCGACACCCGAAGTCGGAGCAACAGCAGACGCAGGCTTGGTTTTTTGCGGCAACGTATCTGCTGTCACCAAATAGTCGAACTGCATCATAAAACGCTAGGGCAATTTCATAGCATCCAGACAAGCTGAACCAAAAACCTTGCCAGCGCTTCTCAAGTTGGCACCGTTTGAGCATGCACTGCAAGAACGCCGTGTCACAGTTTGATTGCCTGTTACCCCTCGAGCATGTGGAGTAGCATTCGTCGTGCTTGTTGCAGCAGTCCAGGAAGATTCGCCTTCCGACGCTTTGTGAACCCCAGTTTAGCCAATCCGGGAGCGAACAGCCATCCGGTTCGGGGGCTGGACCAGGACGTTGCGTGATTTGACAGCCAGTCCCTCGATACTCAGAATGTTCAATTAGGCAGTATTGTACATGGGCTAGGCGCTTGCCTTCTGGACACAGCATTAGGCCGAGCGGATCAACATTGTCGACCGGTTGATTTCCGGCCACTCGCAGGAAGTTCTCGTCGCCCGCAGCAAATCCAATCGGGTCATTCGTTATCCACCGGCCCAGGGTGGGGTTCAGGTCGCGATGACGGAAGTGGTAGAGGTTGTTCGCACTCGAATGTCGGCCGCCTTGATGCAGGTGCGTCCAAGCATAGGCGGAACTGCCGATGGCGCTCCAACTGCCGTCGAGGAACGTCGGGCTGCCGTAGGGGTCGAGGATGAAGCGTTCGACGGCCGAGCCGCTGGTATTGATGATGGAACTGGCATTGAAGTTCGCGTCATGGGCCACGTACAGCCGTTCTTCGAGGGAGCCGTTGCTGTCCGAATCGCGGTCGCGGGCAATCATCGCATCGATGTAGACCGGCGACCAGACCATGGAGACGCGGGCGATGCCGCCACCGTCGCGCTCTTCGAGCACTTGCCAGTCGGCCGAGTAGTACAGCGCCGTGCCGCCTTGTTTGGTCCGGCGGTTGCGCCAGGAAGGGCGGCGCATGGGTCGGCGTGGACGGTCGACGGGCCAGGCAGCACCATCGGCGTGCAGTCGCTGGCCCGCACGGCCTGAACTCCGCACCTTCGTTGACGTGCTCGTATTCACAGCGCCCCCGTGGGCCTGCCATTCGGTGATCAACTGACCCAGACCATTGTACCCCCGCTCCACCTCGTTCACAATAGTTCCCGAGCCGGCCGCGTCGTAGCTGGTGAAGCGGAAGGCTGGAACTGGTTGCAAAACCGGTCTTAGTCTTCAGAATCACGGCGAACACTGGACCTGCATGGAGTTTTGAAACCGACTCTACGTGTGGATGATTGGCTTTCACCAGACGCTCGCAATAATGTACTGTTCAGACATGGTACTCTACTTGACTTCTGTGCCCCATCCCATGAGAACGCCGCGAATCAGTGGAGCGTCAAAAACGAACGACCAGTGCTTCTCATGTTCGTCAATCCAGGCGAGATACCCCATGACGTCCCACCAGACTTGGTAACGCTTGCCATCGCGCATCACCAGCGTGATAGTCCCGGCGCCTTCGGTCGCGCCTTGTGTCGATATGGGTGCGGCTTCAAGCAATGAAGTAACCGCCAGTCTGCACTCCTCTCGGCGGCGATTCTCCTTTGCAGTGCTAGTCTCGGGACTGGTGCGGAAATCCTCAGGAGTTAACTTCCATACATACCGTCTTTCTTCGTACCGCTTGTGCTCTCCACTAGACACGAGCGCGTCGAGCTTCACGTCAAAGTGGATTTCTGCGACATCCTCGAAACGTATTCCGAGCATGTCGCGGAGACGCTTAGACAACCAAGGAAGCTCCGGTGGATCGGTCCTGAAGAATTGGGCGATCAAGCCCGTGCCAAGGGCGCCCAGCGCAAATGCAGCCAAAGTGCTGGCCGGCCAAGCCAGCTTGCTCCAGCGTCCTTTGTGTATATCGACCTGGGACATAGCTTCGCTTCTCCACTATGGCTTGCAGTGCCAACGGCCTCGCGTGCCATCGATGCCCTTGTAGCAAGCACAAATGCCCTCGCGGTTGCCACCTCGCGCGGGATTGTACACCTCCATCTTGGAGTCGCAAGCGCACACGCGCAAGCCAAGTACTCTGGCCCAGCAACTCAGCTCCTTGTCGAAGTCGCCTGGAGGGAGTTCATTGCGATACCCACAAGCGCATAGGACTACTGTACCTCCAGGCCGCACAAGGCGCTTGATCTCTCTCTTGCACTCTTCACTTAGGGAGTCGCAAGTGAGGCGAGATTGGTTGCCGATCCGAACGCCAGGCGGGAGCTTGCCGCCGCAATGACCAACAAGGAACAAGCGGCCAAATGCGCCATTGCCTTCGACGGTGCTTAGATAGTCACACAAGCTCTTGTGATCACAGAATTGCTTGTCCGGACTGGTCGCGCCTCGCTTCTTGCAGTACTCGTGGATTTCTTTCCACGGAAGTGGCTTGGCTCCTTGGTAGTCGCAGCCGCGGATTATCAGATCACCCTCCCTTGGAGGCATGTACGCGTCTTCGTGATCGCCGAGCGGATCTTTGGGGCCACCTTGGTTCCGATAGCGTGCGAGGGCGGGCTTCCCGCCTGGAGATGCTGCTGCGGCGACCAGATATCCAAGAGTAGCCGAGAAGCTCCCTTCGTTCTGCACATACAGGCCGCTACCACTGCTAAAGCGCCCGCCCTGGTGCAGGTGCGTCCAGGAGTACGCCGAGGCGCCGATGGCGGACCAGCTGCCGTTCAGGAACGTCGGACTGCCGTAGGGGGCGAGGATGAAGCGTTCGAGGGTTGAGCCACCGGTGTTCAGGATCGACGAGACATTGAAGTTCGCATCATGGGCGACGTAGAGGCGTTCTTCCAGCGAACCGTTAACATCGGCATCGCGGTCGCGGGCAATCATCGCATCGATGTAGACGGGACTCCAGACCATGGAGACACGGGCGATGCCGCCGCCGTCGCGCTCCTCGATCACTTGCCAGTCGGCGGAGTAGTAGAGAGCGGTTGAGCCTTGCTGCACGCGTCGGCCCAGGGCATCGTACTGATACGCTTCCAGCGACGTGGACCCGTTCTTGTAGTCGACCAGCCGGTTCCAGGCATCATAGACCAGCGTCTTGCCATTCTCATCACCCGTCATGTTGCCATTGGCATCATAACTCGGCGTGGTGAGACTGGTAATCGACGTAATCTGGTTCTGCCGATTATGCGTCCGGCTCTGGGCCGTGCCATTCGTCGTCAACGTCGTCCAGTTGCCCAGCGGATCGAAGAGCCATTCCTGCGTCCGGCTCGGCGAACTGACCGTATCGGGGATACCGTCGCTGTTGGTATCCGACAACACACCCCGGCGGAAGGCCGTGAGTTGGTTCAGCTGGTCATAACCATTCGACGCACCGTTAGCGTGATACAACTCGCTGAACGCCGCGTCGACGAGGTTCTGCTCGTAGAGCCGATTGCCGTTGCGATCATAACCGTACTGGAACCGGTCGACGTGACTGCCGTTGCTCGTCTTGAGCCAGCGCTGATCCACAACCCGGCCGAAGCGGTCCAGGCCCGTGTACTTGTCGCCCGCGTCACCGTCCGACTCCATGCCCTGCCTGATGTAGGTTAGGTCGACGCCCGCTTCGGGGTGTGCTCGCCGGACGATGGTGCCCAGGCCGAGGTAGTCGAAGCCTTCGAGTGTCGTGCCGCCGTCGCTGATGGAGGAGAGCCGCGAGATGTCGCTCGCCAAGCCGGCGGCGTAGTTGTACGTGATGACCCGGCCATTGGGATACGTGATCGAAGACAGGCGCGGATGATTCGCCCCGCTCGGCATCTCCGAGTAGGCGTATTGCGCCTTGGGTGAAGTGCTCGTATTCACAGCGCCCCCGCGGGCCTGCCATTCGGTGATCAACTGACCCAGGCCATTATAGCTCCGCCGCTGCGGCGGTGGGAACCTGAAAATGGCTTACGGCTTCCGCGGCTCCCCAGGCCCTTTGGGCGCACCCTCGGGGCGTGTTGCCCCGCCGGACTGATTGGTAAAGTCAACACAAGCACAAAGCACCGCAATCGATACGAGAGGATTCCCCCCGCGGTACTTGGTGCGGCCTCCATGTCCATGGACCGCATAGGCGCCTTTCTCCTCTCGAGTAAAGAAGAGAAAGACTGTCGTCGTCTCTCCTGAACGAGTTTCAATGGTCAGCTTCGCCCAGGATGACCATTGGACGACTACTTGGGGCCGTGGCTCGATTGCCTGAGAGTCGAAGAAGGACTCCATGAGCATCCCGTGAACTCGCGGGTCCAATCGCATAGGAAGGCGAAAGAATTCGGGCTCCTTCAACTTGACGCCGAAATGATGAAGGCCGCCGGCCAATTCGTTGACGGTGATGTTCTTGATGTCCTCCTTCTTTGGCAATTGCCACAGCCGTTCTTGCTCGTCGTGAGCAGCGGCACAAGAGAGCAGGGCTGCCATGCATAATCTAAGCATTGGACGCCTCCATAGCAAGACACACGTGTAGTTGCGCTACACCAGCTATCATGGTTGCGCACAACACCATTTACCAGTACATCGCGTTCGACAGTCTGGCTCAGAAATCAGGCCGCAACCCACACAAGCACAGACCTTGCGGTCCATCAGCCGAGCAAGCGCCTTCAAGCAGGCTCCAAAGTACGCAGGGGGATTGCCAGGAAAAGTGTGGCAGGCACCCATCTGCACATAAGCGTCACCCGGGAGAATGGCTTGCAGGCAGCGAGCCGCTCGTTGCAGATCAGGAGTGACAACGAGTCTTGGCGGGAAGCCCGGATTCATCCAACATCCTTGGGCAATTTCACTGAAACCAACGAGGGGCAATGCTCCGTGGCCTGAGATGACAAGTCGTTGACAACGCTGATTGCAAGTGGTCCTTAGTCTCTCGCATGCAGCCTCGAGATTTCTGATGCCATGATCCTGAGTGAGCCAACTACCGCCGCACTCGTAGCCCTCACCGTGAATGCTTGCGATTGACCAATAGCAAAAGCCAACCCTTGGCCTCGGCGGATGTCCAATATCTGGCGGAACGGGCGCACTTGCGTCAGGCCCACAATCGATGTTCGGATTTCCGCTTCCCGTTCCGGGCTTGGGCTTTGGGTCGCCATGATACGCCGCAAGCCCCGACGCATCGTTGAAGCTCAGAGCATTCCCCGAGTACGCGCGGTAGAGATTGAAATCCTTTGCACGAAAGTGAATCGGATCATTCGTCATCCACCGGCCCAGCGTAGGGCTAAACTCCCGATGCCGGAAGTGGCAGAGGCTGCTGGCGGCGGACTGCCATCCACCTTGGTGTAGGTGCGTCCAGGCGTAGGCGGAAGAGCCAATCACACTCCATGCGGCGTCCAGGAACGTCGGGCTGCCGTAGGGATCGAGGAGGAAGCGCTCGACGGCCGAGCCGCTGGTGTTCAGGATCGACGAGACATTGAAGTTCGCATCATGGGCGACGTACAGCCGTTCTTCGAGGGAGCCGTTGCTGTCCGAATCGCGGTCCCGGGCGATCACGGCATCGATGTAGACGGGACTCCAGACCATGGAGACACGGGCGATGCCGCCGCCGTCGCGTTCTTCGAGCACTTGCCAGTCAGCTGAATAGTAGAGGGCCGTGGAGCCTTGCTGCACGCGGCGACCCAACGACGAAGAACGACGGACTCGAGGTCGGCGAGGTCGGTCAATGGGCCAGCCAGCACTGGGCGCGCAAGGCCGCCGGGTTGCCCGGCCTGAAGTCAGCACCTTGGGTGACGTGCTCGTATTCACGGCGCCCCCGTGGGCCTGCCATTCGGTGATCAACTGACCCAGACCATTGTAGCTTCGTTCCACTTCGCTCACAATGCCATTGCAGGC
Organism: uncultured bacterium; assembly: GCA_937858435.1. GTDB lineage: Bacteria > Planctomycetota > Planctomycetia > Gemmatales > HRBIN36 > CALLZJ01. The sequence goes on along the minus strand of CALLZJ010000236.1, from coordinate 9,330 downwards.
GAGCTCGACCTGTTCGGGCACGGCATCGCCAGCGACGCTGAACGCATCGCTCCAGCCCGAGTCGCCATCGCCGTCGTGACGGTGGACCGAGGAAGCCAAGCGCCCAGAAAGCAGAGCATCACGTCACCTCAAGGCTCACATGGTCAGGCGGAGTACCGCCAGACCATGCCACCCGCCCGAGTCGCCGCCGCCGTCGTACTCGTACTCCGCCACCTGGACCATGTTCGCGGGAGAAGTGATGTTGCTCGGCAACCAGGAGCCGCTGGCGGGCGTATCGTTGGTGCCGATCCAGGTGCTGACGACGCGGTTCCGCCTCGGGCAGTCGCTATTGTAAACAACTAGACCAATCACGGAGGCTTTCCCAGTTTCCTATCGACCTCTCCGAGATCCACTTCACGGCCGAACCATTTTAGCACCTTGAGATCTTCGAGCAACGGGCCCAACTCGAAAACAAAATGGATGCCGCGGTACCTGCCATACGATGGCCCGAAAATATCAATTACCACGGTCTCACCCGTTCTTGTAATACCAGTAATATTCCCGCGCCAGTACAAGGATCGGCTGCGAGTATCTACTATAATATGGTGTGAAAGAGTTCGGTGAACACGGCGAATGTTGTCAGCAAGCTTCAGTGTTGCATTGTACTTTTCCCTAGTTGCAGCGCTAAGTTCAACGGTAATCTCCGTACACTGCAATAGAGCACTGAGGTCAACTCTTGAGTCAAAGACTGGTCTAGTGTATTGTCGACAATAAAGGACACATATTCCCGACACTGCGGCCAGGAGTAGGACCGCCCATAATAGTGTACGCATTCTCATGTGGCTGGTTCACTTCTTCGCCGGATGACAAATCCACTCGCCCCGGCATACGCATGCCTTGCCTTCCTGAGGTTGGGCTAAGCCGAGACACATGCAGACAGAGATGCCAGGAATGCTGCCGATCGCTCTCCACCAGGAGGCCACACCCTCTTCTACTTGTTGCCGACTAGATGCATCCTGGCATCCGCAAATCCGAAAGACGCCGCCTCCTGAAAGGAGGGAGCGAATCGCTCTGGCGCAGTGTGCAGCGATCGCGCCAGGAACCAAGTTGCCTTCGCCAAGCCCGACTCCATCGCCACATCCGTGGCCAAAAACCGTAATCCGACTACATACGCGCCAGTCCCTGCGTGAATCCTCAAAGGCATCACACAGAGCCTTGACAGTTCGATACCTAATGACCTTGTCGTCGTTACCTCGACAGATTCTCATCCCATGGACCCTGCACAGGCTTGGAACGCCACCAGGAAGTTGCTTTGGTTGGTTATTAGGATCGTGGTCTCCATACCAATCATCTGGACAATCGTTTCCCATGAAGAAGCAATCACTTGGGCCTTCAAGTCGCCACCCGCGCTCGTCGCCGCCCTCGGCAATTGCGCGCTGCGGACGTTCCGGATAGATGACTTTGCGCGGAGGCTGCGTGCCAGAAGGATCAGTGAGGTTGAGGGGGCTCGAGCCCACATACCGCAGAAGACTAGTATCATCACCGCGGAAGAGGATCGGATCATTCCGGTTCCACCGGCCGAGGGTGGAGGACAACTCCCGGTGGCGGAAGTGATACAGGCTACTGGCGGAGGACTGCCGTCCACCCTGGTGCAGGTGCGTCCACGCATAGGCGGAAGAGCCAATCACACTCCAACTGCCGTTCAGGAACGTGGGCGAGCCGTAGGGGTCGAAGATGAAGCGTTCGAGGGCCGAGCCGCTGGTGTTGATGATGGAACTGACATTGAAGTTCGCATCATGGGCGACGTAGAGGCGTTCTTCCAGCGAACCGTTAGTATCCGCATCGCGGTCCCGGGCGATCATCGCATCGATGTAGACCGGGCTCCAGACCATAGAGACACGGGCGATGCCGCCGCCGTCGCGCTCTTCCAGCACTTGCCAGTCGGCCGAGTAGTACAGCGCCGTGCCGCCTTGTTTGATCCGCCTGCTGCGCCAGGAAGGGCGGCGGATGAGTCGGCGTGGACGGTCGACGGGCCAGGCAGCATCAGCCATCCGGGGCCTCTGGATGCCTAGGCCTGAACTCCGCGCCTTGGGTGCCGTGCTCGTATTCACAGCGCCCCCGTGGGCCTGCCATTCGGTGATCAACTGACCCAGGCCATTATAGCTCCGTTCCACTTCGTTCACAATATTTCCTGCCGAGGCGGCGTCGTAGCTCGTGAAGCGGAACGCCCGGCCGGCCGTATCGTAGGCCGTCTCGATCCGCCGCACCGCCCCGTCGACGCCGCTGCCCAGCGTCATCGTCGGCGAGTTGTGTCACGCAACCAAGCCCTTTCGAATTGGATGGCGATTTTCCTAGACCGCACCAGGATGCGGACGTACACTCTTGACGATTGTCCTCTTGGCGAGGTCGGCCATGAACGCAGCGTTCGGGAGCACTTTCGAGCATCTGACGGGCCATGCGCCGTTTCCCTGGCAGGAGAAGATGTACGAGCATCTTCTGGCGGGGGAATGGGAGAAGGTGGCCTGCTGCAATCTGCCGACGGGGCTGGGGAAGACGTCCGTCATTGCCGTTTGGCTGATCGCCCTGGCGAACACCCAGAACAAGCTGCCGAAGCGACTGGTCTACGTCGTCAATCGGCGTACGGTGGTCGATCAGACGACAGAGGAAGTGAAGAAGTATCGGGAAGCCATTGAAACAACACCTGAATTAGAGTCTTTGCGAAACTGGCTCGGTGGCCGAGGCCTGGCACTGAGCACCCTGCGCGGCCAGTTCGCCGACAACCGCGAGTGGTCCGCCGACCCGTCCCGTCCAGCGGTCATCTGCGGCACGGTGGACATGATCGGTTCGCGGCTGTTGTTCAGCGGCTATGGCGTTGGCTTCAGGGCGAAGCCGCTGCACGCCGGCTTCCTCGGCCAGGACGCGCTGCTCGTCCACGACGAGGCGCACCTCGAACCGGCGTTCCAGACACTCATCGAAGCCATCCGCGACGAGCAAGACCGCTGCAAGGACTTCAAACCGCTGCGGGTGATGGAACTGACCGCCACCAGCCGGGGTAAGGTAACGCCGTTCGGCTTGTCCGACGAAGACCACAAGAACACCGTCGTGAAGGAGCGGGTCGCGGCGAGGAAAAAGCTTCACCTGGAGCTAACGCAGGATGCGAAGAAGTTGGCCGACCAGCTCGCGGCCAAGGCTCTCGAGCTGGCCAATAGGAACCGGGCCGTGCTGGTATTCGCTCGCACGGTCGATGACGTGCTCAAGATCGCAGGCAAGCTGCCGAAGGATCGCGTCGTCACCCTCACCGGCACGATGCGGGGCAAGGAGCGGGATGAACTAACCGAGCAGGCGCTTTTCAAGCGGTTTCTGCCCGGCGGGCAGTCCGACGAAGCGACGACCTACCTCGTCTGCACCGCCGCCGGCGAGGTTGGTGTGAACATCTCAGCGGACCACCTCGTCTGCGATCTTTCCACGCTCGACAGTATGGCCCAGCGGTTCGGCCGGGTGAATCGCTTTGGCCTTCGGAACGACAGCGAGATCTACGTCATCTGCTCGACGGAGCACAAGGACGCTGCCTACCAAGAACGTTTGGAGCGCACGCTCCCATTGCTTCAACAACTGGAGGGCAACGGCAGCCCGACAGCGCTCGGCAATCTCGATCCCGTCGCCCGCCAAGCAGCCTTCGCCCCGACGCCGACCATCTTGCCGGCCACTGACATCCTGTTCGACGCCTGGGCGCTCACCAGCATCAAGGGCAAACTGCCAGGCCGCCCACCGGTCGAACCGTACCTTCACGGCATTGCGGAATGGCAACCACCGGAAACGCAGGTCGCCTGGCGGGAAGAGGTGGAGAAGATCACCGGCGACCTGTTGGACAAATACAAACCGATGGAATTGCTCGAAGCTTACCCGCTCAAGCCACATGAGTTGCTAAAGGAGCCGAGCTATCGGGCGTTCAAGCAGTTCGAGGCGATGGCGAAGCGCTTGGCTGGCGCGACCGTTCCCGTCTGGTTCGTTGACGACAACGGCAAGGTGGAAGTGACGACGCTGAAGGAACTCGCCGAAAAGGACAACAGGGATGGAATCGAGGGCATGACGGTACTGCTCCCGCCGTCGGCCGGCGGGTTGGAAGGCGGAATGCTGAACGGGACGGTCGAGGGCCGGCCGGAGTTGGACGTGGCCGACACCGCCGAGCGGGCGCGGGTGTGGAGCGGCGATGAGCGGTTCGATGAGAAGACCGATGGCTTGCATTCGGTCTTCACGATCACATTCCCCGGTGCGGACGAGGATGCCGAGGAGAAGATGTGGGAGTGGTTCGCCCTGCGGAACGAGGGCGACAAGTCTGCGAAGCTGCCGGTGCTTTGGGACGTTCACGTCAACGACGTGGTCAACGCATGTGACCGCATCCTGGACAACTTGTCGCTTTCCAACGATCTAGAGGTTGCGCTTCGCATGGCTGCCCAGTTCCACGACCACGGCAAGGATCGCAAGGCATTCCAAAGAGTACTCGGCAATTCAGATTACCCGCAAGTCAAGCTGGCCAAGTCGGGCCGGAAGCGTGGCGGCCGCTTGGACGAGACTTATCGCCACGAATTTGGATCGCTCTTGGACGTGATGACCCAACCTGAACTCAAGAACCTCAGTGAAGATCAGCAAGACCTCGTGTTGCATCTGATCGCCGCCCATCATGGCCGAGGCCGGCCGCACTTTTCGCAAGAAGAAGCATTCGACCCGGAGCGGCCGCAGGCCGATGCCGACCACCTCGCTGTCGAGACGCCGCGGCGGTTCGCCCGCCTCCAGCGGAAGTACGGCCGGTGGGGGCTGGCCTATCTGGAGTCGCTGCTGCGGGCCGCCGACTGGGCCGCCAGCGCTGCGCCTTCGCAGTACCTGACGGAGGGTGACGCATGAACCTACCTGAACCGAGCATCCGGGTGAACGTGGACCCGACCAACCCCGGCCAGTTTTTCGCCTGCTGCGGGCTGTTGGAACTTGCCGACCGCCTCTGGCCGGGAGCGGAAGGCTGGTTCGCGGAAGACGGACGGGAGTTTCGGATGAAGTGCGGGGGGACGTTGGAGGTTCTCGTGAGGTCACTTCTCCAGGCAGAAATGGAGCCTCTTGATAGTGAAAATGCGACATCAACGCGGATTTCGATTGGCCAGCCGTTCCGCACGTTGACCTTGGACTGGTGGCAAGATGAAGTGGCTGGCGGCAAGGAACTCAAGCCGTGGGCTGGTACGATGGAGAGTTTCCGCATTGCTGATGCGCTAAGGCAGAGCCTAGTTGAGCCTCGCTGCTTGACGGAGAGTCTTTTCGACGTTGGCTTGATTGCCTACGACCCCGAGAACCCGTCCAAGAAGGTTGAACCGTACTACTTTGATGCGCGTCGTTGCCCCAACGCACACTCTCGGGACGTGGGGTTCTCGGCCAACGACCTGCAGTTTACGACTCTCGCGCATCCTGCCGTTGAACTGATGTGCTTGATCGGCCTGCAACGAGCATTACCGCCACGAACTGACAAACCGCGCGTCTTCAACTACTTCACTTGGACGGTGCCGCTACCGCCAGTGGTGCTCCCCGCAGCAGTGACAGGCCATATCGCGGACCCGACATCACTGGGCTTCCGCTTTGAGAACTGGTTCCGCACCGGACAACGCAAACACAAGGCCTTCCGATCCGCTGTTCCCCTTTCCGCCCGAGGTGATGCATGAGCGACCTTAACAAGTTCGACAAGTACCTCTCCGATGATGGCCCGGCGGCCCTCGTCATCCGCGAGCACCTCATGCCCGTGGAGGGGAAGGATGGGGTGTTCTTTCCCGCGACCTACGCCGCTGGCGACGGGTTTCCCGGCGGGTACAACATTGACGGCGATCCGAATGGCACCAACGTCTGCCTAATCGACAGCGTGGGCGCCCAGGCGAACCGCATCGAACCACTCTTCGCGGACGAGAAGCACAGGGATTTGGTCCCGCAAGTAGTCGTTCAGGCTGGCGAGAAGGAAGTCAACCTTCTCGAAGCTGGGCACCGCGCAGGTGACGCCATCGTGCGCTGCTCCTCTCTACAGCAAGAACTTCAGGATGCCTTCAAGAGCCTGCTCAAGGGCGATGCAACGGCCCTGGCCAAGATCGCGCCAACGTCGCTGGTGTTCGGCGTTTGGGATTCCCGCGACACTCAGGCCAAACTGCCACGGCTAGTATCGTCAACGATTCGCGCCTTCAATGTGCGGAAGTTGACGCGTTCCGCTCAATTCAATCCCGCCACTGAATACGTAAACGACAAGCTGCTCGACGAGCCAACCGACAAGGCCACCAAGGACGCGTATGCAGAGCGTGGCTTCGTCCATGTACCTGCGACCGGCTCACACGGTGGCGTCATCGCGACGGGTGGCGTACGTCGCGATGCGGTTCTGGGACTTGCCGCCCTCCGGCATCTTCACGCGGCGAAGGACCAGGAGAAGACGATAACCCTGCGCCGTTACATCCTCGGTCTCGCTCTGGTCGCCTTCACGCACAGCCCATCGAGCTACCTTCGCCAGGGCTGCCTACTCGTGCTCGATCCTGAAAGGATCCAGGAGAACGAGTTCGTCGAAGTCTATGCCAGTGGCGAACGTAGGCCCATCAAACTCACACACAACGATGCGTTGCAGTTTGCCACGGCCGCCGCCAAGGCTTTCGGTGTCGGCAAGAGCGAGACAGTGCCATTCGACAAGGAGCGGGCAGTGCGCGATGTGAAGGGTGAGGGCGACACCAAGACTAAGGGAAAGAAGGGCAAGAAGCCTGCGGAGAAGGAGGCGCCCAATGCCGAGTAGCCTCTGCTTTACCATCCGCTTCCTTCAGCCCTACAGCCACGCGCGAGGCGATCGCGGGGAGCCGGAGTGGCCGCCCTCGCCCTTGCGGCTCTTTCAGGCCCTGGCCGCCGCCGCAGCCGGCTATTGGAACGAACGCATGCGCCTCGCCTATGCCGTACCGGCTTTGGAATGGCTTGAGCGCCAGCCTTCGCCCGAGGTGATCGCGGCGCCAGCCACCCCAGCCTCGACGCGCAGGCGTCATTACGTCCCCGACAACGTGGGGGACAAGGTTGGCAAGTCTTGGAGTCGTGGCGGTAGCGAAGACATCGCTAGCTTCCGAACGGAGAAAGATGTCTGGCCCGCAAACTTACAGGGGGAAGCGATCAATTACCTGTTCACCATCCGGGACGACGATCCAGAATTCCACCAGCACAAAGAAACCCTCCCGACCGCGGCTCGTGCCGTCACCCATCTGGGCTGGGGAATAGACCACGTTGTTGGGCATGCGGCCCTATTGAGTAAAGAAGAGGCCGCACGGCTCCCGGGAGATCGGTGGCTTCCCGGAGAAGAATTAGGAGAAGAGCTTCGCACTCCTACGCACGGCACACTTGTTGACTTAATGGCAAAGCACCAGGCCTTTTTAAGTCGACTTCAGCGGGATGCACGGGGCAACGAGTCGTTCCTACCCGTTCCGCCACTTTCTGCCTTCCGCGTCACTTCTTACCGCAAGGCCACGGAAAGCGACCTCTGTCCCTACGCCGCCTTCCAAATCCTCAAGCCCGAGCTGGTCGGTAACCGCAGCTTCGACACGCCTCGGCGTGTCCGTGACGTCGCCGCTTGGCTGCGGCATGCCGTCGGCCAGGTCTGTGATGGCTGGCCTTTTGAATCTCAGGATCCCGTTGAGGCCTTCGTTCACGGCCACGATGGGCAAAGTAAACCCATCAAGGGCCAACGGGCCGAGCGGCGGTTCATGTTTCTGCCGTTGCCGAGCATCGAGCGGCGGGGCGAGCGTGGAAATTATGTCGGAGCCATCCGTCGCGTCCTGCTCGTTGCCCCGCCTGGCTGCGAACGGCAACTCGACTACGCTCGCAAACGGCTCGCGGGCTTTGAGTTGGTCGACATGGAAGGCGAAATCCGTGGCGTGCTCAATCTCCTGTCCAAATCGGACTGGGTTTTGCGACAGTATACGCAGCCGGCCACCTCCTGGTCGACCGTCACACCGGTGGTGCTGCCGGGCCACGATGACCGCGATCCCGACAAGGCGGCCGAGTTGATCGCCAGAGCGTTTCGCCAGGCTGGCTTCGCTCCCGAGCTGCTCCGGGCCACGCAGATCGACTTCCGTAAGGTCGGCTTCCTGCCCGGCGTCGATCACGCCGACCGCTACGAGTTGCCGGAGCAACCCAAGGTGAAGGGCCCACGCTATCACGTGCAGGTGCGCTTCCCGCACGCCCTTCCCGGCCCGATCGCCGTCGGGGCGCTGCGTTACCGGGGTTTCGGGCTGATGGTGGCTTAGAGGGCTTGACTCGGACTACGGCCTAGACTCTGATTGTGACATCATACTGTCACTCTCTTCCCAGGATCGCACAACGCACGGACGCTCCACCTCTTGCTGGAGCGTGTTATGGTCCCGACTTCCCTGGCCCCCGTCGCCGATGCTCACTTCGCCGCGTCGTCCGCCACCTCGGCGGCCGTTCCACTTGCGGAACCTCCTACGCGGGTGACGTTGCCCCAGGTCGCCGAACCGCCGGGGCAGGGCGAACTCATCCCGGCCCGCATGCTCAACGAGTTCACCTACTGCCCGCGGCTGGGATACCTCGAATGGGTCCAAGGCGAATGGGCCGACAATCCCGACACCGCCCAGGGCGAATTCGTCCATCGCAACGTGGACCAAAAGGACCAGCGGCCCGTCGCCGCCGATACCGTGGAAGAAGTAGTGCTGCACGCCCGATCGCTGCGTCTGGAGAACGCCGAGCTGGGACTGGTCGCCGTCGTGGACGTGGTCGAACTCGAGGGCGCCAGCGCCACACCAGTCGACTACAAGAAGGGCAGGGTGCCCAACGTGCCCGAGGGGGCCTGGGAGCCGGAGCGCGTGCAACTCTGCGCCCAGGGATTGCTCCTCCGGGCTGCCGGCTTCACCTGCCAGGAAGGCGTAATCTGGTATGCCGCCTCACGCCGCCGCGTCGTCATCCCCTTCACCGAGGAGTTGATCACCCGCACCAAGAGCCTGGCCGCGGAGTTTCGCCAAGTCGCCGCCGGGGGACAGATTCCACCGCCTCTTGTCGACAGTCCCAAGTGTCCACGCTGCTCCCTCGTCGGCATCTGCCTGCCCGACGAGACCAACTTCCTGGCCCACAAGGCGGCGGAGAGTTCGGCATCGCCTCGGCTCCTGCTCGTGCCCCACGAGCATGCGCGACCGCTCCATGTCCTCGAACAGGGTGCCCGCGTCGGCAAGTCCGGCGATCGCCTGGTGGTCGAACGCAAGGACGAACGACTCGGCGACGTGCCGCTCGCCGAGGTGCCGCAACTGTGTCTGTTCGGCAATGTCCAAGTCAGCACCCAGGCCCTGGCCGAGT
>CALLZJ010000235.1 GCA_937858435.1 uncultured bacterium | reverse complement strand
CTAGCATCATTGTATGGCCGACATTTGGCGGCGGCGGCCCGAATGCCGGGAGTCGCCATCGGGGGTCCGTGAGTCAGGTAGGTGCCAGGAAAAAGCCAGCCTGGCTTTGGGGGCCAGGCTGGCGTCGTGGAAACGATCGGATCGCAACGGGGATCGGACTGCCTAGGGGGCGGCACCGACCCGCTGGAACTCAAGCCCCGGATCCTGCGGCGGAGCACCGATCAACCGGAACAGGAACCGGTCGGCGGCCAGCGGCACGACCCGCCCCACCAGGGCGCCCCCTTCGGAGCTGTCCAGGGTGAGTGTGGCGTCGTCGACGGCGAAGGTGCCGGCAAAGGAGTCCGCGGCCGCCGCGGCACCGCCCTCGGCCTTCCATTCGAATCGGCTCTGATCGTCGAGCCGGAGCGTGATCGCCATCCCGCTCGGATGCTGCGCCCGCCACTGGCCCTTCAGGTCGAGGTTCACGTCGGCCGGCTTGGGCGGTGGCGCCGCGGCTGGCGCGGGCGTGCCGCCCAGCGAGGCCAGGAGCTGGGCGATGAGCGGATCGTTGGGCAGCGCCTGACTGGCCGCCTCCAGCGCCGCCTTCGCCCTGTCCGTCCGACCCGCGGTCAGGTTGTGGTAGGCGTAGAGGAACTGGAGATTGGCGGCCGTCGGGGTGGCATCCCCGGCCCTGGTCAGGGCTTCGAGCTGCCGATAGTACTCCGACAGGTCCTCGTAAAAGCTACTCATCGTGGTCCAGTCCCATCCGGGATGGACGGCGAGCACGGCGTAAAGCGTCGAGGCAGCTTCTGCAAATTGACCGCGCGCAAAGAGCACCAGCGCCCGGAACTCATGGAAGACCGCCTCCTGCGGCGCCAGGGCCAGGGCCGACTCGACTAGCCGCTGGGCCCCCGCGTAGTTGCGCCGGAGGAAGGCCGTCCGGGCCTGATCGAACTGGGCGAGCGCCTGCTCATTGACCTCGCGGGGCGGCTGCTGCGGCGCCGCATCCTCCGCTTGCCACTGCGGGGGTGGCGCGGCGACCGGCTGCGAGTAGTTCAAAAAGACCGCCGGCGGGACGGCGGGAGCCGTCCAGAACGGGTTGACGAAGTTCCAGTAGCCGAACCGGAAGGCCAGCCCAGAGTAAGCGTACCAGGGCACGACGCCACCCCGATTGGCGGCCCAGTTCCAATGCCAGGGACCGTGGTACCAGGAGTAGGGCCGGTTCCACCTGCGGTAATAGCCGGGCACGCTGTTGTTCCAGCGGCCGACGTAGCCCGAAGTCCAGGCACCCATGCCGGGCACGCCGTAGTTCGGCCGATAGATGTTATTCACCACGCCGACGTTCGTCACGGGGCGGTTGATGACGGTGTTGTTGCCACCCGTGAAGCCTGGCCGCTGCACGATGGAGGGGCGCTGCGGGACCTGTGGCCGGGTGACGGGTGGAACGGTCGGCCGGTTGACGGGCGGCACCGTGGGTCGATTGACGGGCGGCACCGTGGGTCGGTCGACGGGAGGCACGGTGGGTCGCTGTCCCGGGTTCAAGGATGGCCGCTCCCCAATGCCCGGCCGGCCCGGTTGCGGCAAGGGTTGGGGCCGAGCACCGGGTCGATTCGTAGGCAAGCCGCCACCGCCGCCGACCGCGGGCCGCGACGATGGGCGCGCTTGCGAGGGTAATTGCGGCGTCTGAGGCCGAGGCATGGGCTGCGGGCGGGCCACAGCGCCCATGCCCGGCATCGTCATCGGGCCGCTCGGGCGCTGGACGTTGGGCAGTTGGAAGTTCGGAGCGCGTGGGGTCATCATCTGCGGGTGCATGCCCATGCCGCCCATGCCGCCCATGCCCCGGCCACCCATGCCGCCGGCACCCGGCATCATGGGCCGACCGCCGCCGCCACCGCGCTGAGCCGAGGCGGCGCCGATCCAGGGGCCGACCAGCACGCCCAGAACTGCCAAAACCAGAAAGAAGCGTCTCATGGTGTATCCTCCTAGCGGCTACTGAGCCGGGGGCCGACGAACGAGTATGGTTTCCAGATCGGACTCGACCCGATTGCCGGAGATCCGATGCACCGTCTTCCATTGGACGCGATCCGCGCCGAGCGGCTTCAGCATGTGCGTGGCCGAGGAGGCTTCGCCGTCGCTGCTCACGCCCTGGGTCTTGATGATCCACTCGTCGCCGTTCTTGACCCAGGTCGATTCGCCGTGACCGCCGGCCGAGTCGAAGGCCCAACCCTTGATCTGGCCGGTGAGCGGGTCCACGGTGATGCGCTGCGTGCCATTCATCGCGTCGCGCCCCTGGATGCGGATGGAGAAGTCACGCACAATGGCCCGGCGATCGTCGGTCCAGCGGCTCGACACCATGACCACGGCAGCGGGGCTTTCATCGATCCAGTCCCCCACGAGCCATTCCAGCTCCTTCAGGGCGTCGAAGACATGGGTATCGTCGCTGCTCGGAAACTCGCGGAGGCTCGCCAGCAGCCAGCCGTCGCCCTGCTTGACGAAGGCCATTGCATACCGCCGGACTGTTTCCATCTTGGCGTCGGGCAGCGTGACGGTCGAGGTGCCGTCTTCCATGACCAGGGTGGGAGCGACCTGCCGCGGCGTTTCGGGCTGGATGTGCAGCTTGGCACCGGGGCTCTTGGCGAAGAAGTCGGCGAAGAGCTTTTCAATGGCCTCGCGGCCCATGACGCCGTTGCCCTCGTCGTCGATCATCTCCGCGCCCGCGGTGAAGCAGGCGCCCACTCCCTTGGCATCGGCCGCATTGAAGGCCTTGACGAGCGCTTCCAGCGTTCGCTGTGTAGGGGCGTCGGGCGCAGCCGCAGGAGGTTGGCCCGCCCACAAATTGATCCACATTCCCAGCGCGACCAGGACGGCCAGACCCAGGCTCGTTGGCAACCAGCGTTTCACGGTGTCTCTCCTCGAATAGGTTGGGACAACTCCAACGGGACCCGAACAGAGATTAGTGTAGGGTGAATCCGGTCTCTTGGAGAAAGCGAAGGGACTGTCCTGCGCTGGGGTCCGCGTTCGTAACGCCATGTCACCCACGCAATTGATTTGGCATCGGCCACTGCATAAGCCAAAATGACTCCATGGGTGATTCGAAGCACACATCCCAGTCCCAGGTCACCGAACACCAGGCGGTACCGACGCTGAGCCAGAATCCACCGGCGGAGTCCGTGGATTCCCTGGGGCACGTCTTTGCCGCCGCTTGCACTTTCGGCGGCGGCGACCAGCCCACCGAGTTCACCCCGCCCACGATCCCCGGCTACGAACTCATCCGCGAAATCGGCCGGGGCGGCATGGGCGTGGTCTTCCTGGCCCGGGAGTTGGCCCTCAATCGCCTGGTCGCTCTCAAGCTTGTGGGCGGCATTGCCTCCGCGACCGACCTCGCGCGATTCCGGGCCGAGGCGGAAGCCGTGGCGGCGCTGCGCCACCCCAACATCGTTCAGATTTACGCGATCGGTGAAGCAGGCGGCCGGCCCTTCGTCGCCTTCGAGTATGTCGAAGGCGGTACGCTGGCCCAGCAACTCCATGGCCTGCCTTGCAACCCCCATACGGCGGCCGCCTTGATCGTGACCCTCGCCGAAGCCATGCACTTCGCCCATCAGCAGGGCATCGTCCATCGCGATCTGAAGCCGTCCAACGTCCTGGCTGGCCAAGGCGGCGGCGAACCCATCGCACCGGGCGAATCGGGCCTCAGGCGGCTACGGCCGCAGGGGCTCAAGATCGCTGACTTCGGACTGGCCAAGCGGCTCGACCAGGACGAGAGCCAGACCAAAACCGGCCTCGTCATGGGCACGCCGGAGTACATGGCCCCCGAGCAGGCCGCCGGGCAGAGCCGGTTCATCGGCCCCGCGGCCGACATCTACGCCCTGGGCGCTGTGCTCTACGAGATGCTCACGGGACGACCGCCGCACCGCGGCGTCTTGCCCATGGACACATTGCTCCAGGTCCTCAACGACGATCCGATTCGGCCCCGGCGGCTGATCCCGAACCTGCCCCGCGACCTGGAGACGATCTGCCTCAAGTGCCTGGAGAAGGACCCGCTCCGGCGCTACGCCACCGCTCAGAGCCTGGCCGATGATTTGCGGCGCTTCCTCAAGGATCAGCCGATCCAGGCGCGGCCGCTGGGACGGTTGGCCCGAGGCTGGCGCTGGTGTCGGCGGAACCGGTTGGCCGCCGCTGGCCTGGCCGCTGCCGGGCTCTCCTTCCTGCTGGGCAGTGCCGCCTCGCTGACCTTCGGCCTTATCGCGCTGCAGCGGGCCAACGAGGCCGAGTGGGCTCGGGCGGCCGAGCGCGAGGCCAAGGCCCGCGCGGAGAGGCAGTATGGCCTCACGCTGGCGACGGTGGACCAGCTTTATCCCATCGCCGCTGCCTTGCGGCAAACGCAGGACGTGAACGAAGGCCGCAAGCAAGCCATATTGCTGGCCGTCCTCCTCTACGCTCAGTTGCACGAGGAGGCGCCCGACGACATGGAGCTGTTCGGCAAGCTGGCCGACCTGCGGTTGCAACTGGGCATCTTTTACAACGAGTTGCAGCAACCGACCGAGGCCTTGCCCCTCCTCGACGCAGCGCGGATCGGCTTCGAAAAACTCGCGCGGCGCGAGCCCCAGCACTACCACTACCGCTACCAGGAGGCCAGTTCCGCCTACAACCGTGGCCGCACGCTTTGTGAGCTGGGACAGCCCCGGGAAGGGATGGCCCAGATCGAGCTGGCCATTAGCCGCTGGCAGGCCATGCTCAGCAGCTTGCCCCCGAAGGATGTACCCCGGACCATCGCCAATGCTTACCTCCACCTCGCGCATAATGCTCTAGAAGAAGAGGAATTGCAAACGGCTCACACCGCGCTCACCCAGGCCGAAGAGAGTGAGAAGCTTCCGCCCGCGCCCTGGGAGCGCGATACCATTACGAACCTCATGCGGAGCCGGCGTCTGTACCTGCAGGCTCGGCTCGAACTCCTGCAGCGTCGGCCGAGTGCTGCCGTCGAACTGCTCCGCGAGTCGCTGCGCGACAGGCAGACGGCCGAGCAGGAGAATCGCCCCTTGCAGGCCCGCCCTTGGGAGCGGCTGGCCCTGCGTCTGGACTTGGCCCAGGCCCTGAGTCTGGCCGGCGACCTGCCTGCGGCTCGAGCCGAGTTGGCCGAAGTGCTGGAAGGCGTCCAAGCCCAGGCGATTACGCAGTCGGCCTTCATCGCGCAGACCCGCCTCCGCGTCCAGGCCCTGGGGCTACGAGCGCGGCTGGAAGCGCTGAACGATCCAGCGGCCGCTGCCGTGACGCTCGCCGAGGCCGAGCGTGACGCCGCCGACCTGAGCCGGGCCGCGCCGGAGTCGGTGCCCATTCTGCTTGAGCACGTGCGGATCCTGAACGATCAGCTCGAGGAGTCGAGCACGGCGCTCAGTGCCGCCGAGCGGCGCCGCCTGACGGCTCTGGTCAACGAGGCCATGGGCCGAATGCCGACCGCGGCCCAGAGCGCGGGTGTACAGCGTGAACGGCTGCGCCTGGCCATGGCCACGCCGCGCTGGGGTCGGGCCGGCAGTCTGGCCTGGACCCAGTGGCTGCCCGCGGAGACGCTCGGCGATCTCCAACTGCGGGCCTGGAGTCAACGCGACGAATGGAGTTCGGCCGACGACCAAGCCCTGGAGAGCTTCCTGGCCGAGCAGAATACCGCCGCCCGCGCCGGCGATCGGCTGGCCCGCTTGCACATCGGCGCCGCCCTGGTCCTCACGGCCCAGCGTCATCCCGACCTCCGGGTCGCTTCCCTCCGCCAGGCCATTAACCTGTTCGAAGAGCTGTGCAGCTCGACCCCCGAGTGCTGGGAACTCCAGTTGCGCGTGGCTCATGCCATGGAGTTGCTGGCCCAGGCCACGGGCTCCGACGCCGACCGGGCCCAGGCCGAAAAGCGCCGGTCGGCCCTGCCGTCCATCGCCCAGCGGCTCCTGGCCCGCTGGAGTGAGATCGCGCCCTAGCTCGCTTGAATAGAATGATGGCAGCCCGCCCACCTGCTCACCGGTCGCCCCAACCCCTCCGGAGCCCGCCATGAATCCCGAACGCTCCTGC
>CALLZJ010000234.1 GCA_937858435.1 uncultured bacterium | reverse complement strand
ATCGGCGGGATCAGTCTGGGCGGTTGGACGGCGGTCGAGATTGCCTCCCGGGGGCCCGAGCGGGTCAGCAAGCTCTGGCTGTGCAACGCGCCGGGGCTGTGGCCCGGCGATCCTCCCCTGCCCGACCCATTCATGATGCCGCCCACGGCGGACGTCAATCGCCGGCTGCTCTTCCACGATCCCGAGGGGGCGGCCGCCACGATGATCGTCCGAGAGCCGGAGCGGATGAACGACGAGGCCCGCATCGCCGTGATGCAGAGCATGGCGGTGCTCGCTCGGTTGCTGTGGGAGCGGCCCTACAGCCCCGACCTGCCCGCCCGGCTGCACCGGGTGCGCTGTCCCACGCTGATCTGCTGGGGCGATTCGGATCGTCTCGTCCCGCCAGCCTACGCCGAGGCCTGGCACAAGCTGCTGCCCCATGCCGAGCTGCACTGGCTCAAGGACTGTGGCCACCTGCCCATGTTCGAGAAGGAGGCCGAGTTCGTCGAGGTCGTGCAGTCCTTTTGTCTCCGCTGATCTAGAATGGCCCGAACCAGGAACGGCGTGCCCGCTGCGGACCGACAACCGGGAGAACCCACATGCCCACGGCTCAGGAGATGATCGCCCACGCGCTCAAGGCCGCCCAAGGCTTGCTCCATCGCTACATCGACGACCTCAAGCCCGAAGAGTTTCACGTCCGCCCCTGCCCCGGTGGCAACGACACCGCCTGGGTCATCGGCCATCTGGCCCGCACCGCTTACCGGCAGCTCAAGTTCATGCAAGTGCCCAACGTCCCGGACCTGCCGGCCGGCTTCGAAGAGAAGTTTGCGGCCACGAAGCAACCGGCGCCAGGGGAGGCCGAGACGGGTGATCCAAAGGAATCGCTCCGGCAGTTCGACTTCTATCATGGCCTCTTGATCAATGCCGTGCTCGCCCTGCCGGACGATGCGCTGGGCGGTCCGCCGCCCTTCAGCACGCCGTTCTTCACGACGCTGGGCGAGGCCCTGAACTTTCTGGCGTTGCACGTCGCCATGCACTTGGGCCAAGTCACCGTCGTCCGTCGGTCTCTCGGCTACCCGCCGCTAGCGTGAGGCGGGGTCCGAGGTCAGAGCCGGCCCAGTCCCGTAAGCTAAGCCCAGCAGTCGATCAACTCCAAGGAAAGGGAGCGGAGATGAAGGTTTGGTTGGCGTTCGTTATCGGCGCGGGGCTGTGCTGGGGGACCTACGTGCCGCTCATCGCTTACGGCGGGAAGAATCTCGGCGACGGCAAACCCGGGGTGGGTAACCGCTTTGCCGCAATTCTGTGTGTGGGGGTGGCCTACGTCGTCCTGGCCGTGGTCATTCCCGTGGCCTACTTCCTGGTCAATGGACCGGGCAATGCGACCGCCAACTCGCAGGGCATCGCCTTTTCCTCTCTGGCGGGAGCGGCAGGGGCGGCGGGGGCGATCTGCGTTGTCTTCGCCACGGCCGCGGCGGCACCAGGCGACCGGCTCTTCATCGCGCCGCTCATCTTCGGCCTCGCTCCCATGATCAACACGCTGGTGAGCCTGGTCTGGCATCCGACCTCGGAAAAGGCCCTGCACCTGGGACTGCCGGAACGGGCGCCGCCGTGGTACTTCTTTGCCGGGATCGTGCTCATCTCGCTCGGAGTGGCCATGGTGCTCTACGCCAAGGAGGCCAGCGAGGCCAAGCCAGTCTCGGCCCCCGCGACGGGCAGCACGTCGTGAATCGGCCCCAACTTCGTGAACTGGGTGGCGAAACTCCGGTTCCCATGACGGGGTAGCACCGGGAGCGTCCAGGGTCGTCGTTCGGCCCAGCGCCCGATCTGAATCAATCAAGCATCAATGCCATGCTCCTGGTCACCGACAATCTTTCCAAGCAATATGGCGACTTCCGCGCCCTGGATGCGCTGAGCCTGCAAATCCCTGCCGGGGAGGTCTTCGGCCTCCTGGGGCCCAACGGCT
The DNA here is from genome assembly GCA_937858435.1 of uncultured bacterium. GTDB lineage: Bacteria > Planctomycetota > Planctomycetia > Gemmatales > HRBIN36 > CALLZJ01. Next base: position 4,091 of record CALLZJ010000234.1, on the reverse strand, counting down.
CGGGCAAATCGACGACCATTCGCCTCTTGCTCGGCATGATCCGGCCAACTCGCGGGTCGGCTCGGATCGACGGGCGCGACTGCTGGTCCGACAGCGTGGCGGTTCGGCGGCTGGTGGCTTACCTTCCAGGCGAACTGCGGCTGTACGACAACCTCACCGGCCGCCAGTTCCTGCAGTTCCTGGCCGGCTTGCGGGGCGGCAACTATGGCTCCGACATGACTCGGCTCGCCCGGCGTTACGACATCGACCTGGACCGGGCCATCGCCAACCTTTCTTCGGGCATGAAGCGGAAGCTGGCCCTCATGAGCGTCATGCTGCCGCGGGTGCCACTGGTCATCCTCGACGAGCCGACCAACACCCTCGACCCGACCATGCGCGACGAGCTTCTGGACCAGCTTTTGGAAGCCCGAAGCCGCGGCCAGACGGTCCTCTTTTCCTCTCATGTGCTGCAAGAGGTGGAGCGGGTCTGCGACCGCGTCGGCATCCTGGCTCGGGGGCGGCTGGTCCACTTGCAGCCGCTCGCCGCGTTGCGGCAGGGACGGCAGGCCCGCGTCCACCTGGGGGCGGCGCCGACGCGCCTGCCCCCGCCCGGGATCATCGTCGAAGAGCACCACGGCAGCCACTGGCGGCTCAGTTGCCATGACCAGGTGCATGAACTGCTGGCCTGGCTGGCGGAACAACAGGTCGTGGACCTTCGGATCGAGCCGCTCGGTCTGGAGAACATCTATCAGGCCCATCACCCGGCAGCGGCCAAGGAGGCGCTCGCCTCATGAGCTGGATGCTATTCCGTAAGGTCCTCCGCGACATCCGCTGGCCGCTCTTCTTCGTGGCCCTGTTGCTCGCCTTGTCACAGATCGTTCGGGCCAAGATCACCGACCGGATCACCAACGAGCTCATCCCCGAGCTGACCAAATACATCGGCTTCGACAAGCTCATCGACATCCTGTTCAAGGGGACAGGCAAGCTCCTCGAGACGCTCCTGGGGGGCGATCTGATCAAGCTCGACCGGGCCGAGCACATGCAGACGATTGGCTTCGTCGACCCTGGCGTGCTCATTCTGTTCTGCATCTGGGCCCTGGGCCGGGCTTCGTCCGCCCTTGCCGGGGAGATCGACCGGGGCACCATGGAGTTGCTCCTGGCCCAGCCTCTGTCCCGTTCCAAGGTGGTGCTGACGCATCTGGCTGTCGATCTGATCACCGTGCCGCTCTTGGGCCTGGCCATGTTCGCCGGGGTGGCGGCGGGGGTCCACTTCATCGGGCTCTCGGGGATCGAACTCCTGCCTTACCTCGGCGCCGTGGCCAACGTGGTCGCTTTGGTCCTGGCCCTGTCGGGGATGGTGCTGGCGATCTCGGCTACGGGGCGGTCGCGGAGCCGGGTGCTCTCCACGGGAATCGGCATCGTCCTGGTGATGTTCCTTCTGACCTTCTTTGGGCAACTGTGGGAGCCGCTAAGGCCCTTCCGTCCGTTTTCGCTCTTCTTCTATTACCAGCCCCAGCGGATCATCATCGAGAACAACTGGTGGGTCTGCCTGGACGCTCGGGAAGCATCGGCGGCCTCGGGAAGTCTGTTCGTCCCGGGGATTGCGGTGCTCCTGGCCGTGGCCACGACTGGCTATGCGACGGCCTGGTGGGTCTTCACTCGCCGTGACCTGCCCGCTCCTCTGTAGAATGGCCTGCGAGGTCCATGCTCTCCGGGCGTGGACCCTTCGGTAAGGACCCACCCGCGAGGAGCTTCCATGTTCGACCATGATCTGAGGATCTACGCCTTTCTCCAGGGCTATGTGCTGCAGATCGCTCAGGACCTTGACGAGGCGGCGATGAAGACGCCAGCCTACCCGGGCGGCAATCCGCCCACCTGGATCATTGGCCACCTGAGCATGGTTAGCGATTTTGGCCTTAGGCTGCTGGGGCAAGAGACCCGGCTGCCGCGGACCTGGGGCGTGCTCTTCGGCCCTGGCTCCAAGCCCATGGAGCACCTGGATCGCCATCCGCCCAAGGCGGAATTGCTGGAGGCATACACACAGGGGCATGCCGCCCTGGAGGCCGCGGTGCGAGCGGCCGACCCGGAGAAGTTCAGCGCCCCCAATCCGTTTCAACCCCTGGCTGGGGTGCTGCCGACGCTGGGCACGATGCTGGCCCATTTGCTGACGTCGCATGAGTCCTTTCACGTGAGCCAGCTTTCGGCCTGCCGGCGGGCCAAGGGACTGCCGCCCCTCTTCTAGGGGGCGGGCGTCCATTCGCCGCTGGCAGTCGGGCCAGCGGCTCGTTATGATGATGCCCAGCACTCTCATCCGTGATCGTCTTCCGAGGAAGGAGCGTCGTATGTTGGCCCTGCCCCGTGTTTTGGCTCTCAGCATCTTCGTCCTGGGTTCCGCACTGGCACTGGCGGGCGACATCAAGAAGGGTGACTATCCCCCGACTCGGCGCCTTGACCAAATGGACGAACACCACGGCACGAAAGTGGCCGATCCCTATCGTTGGCTGGAGAACGACGTCCGGGGCGACAAGGAAGTGGCCGACTGGGTGGCCGCTCAGAACAAGGTGGCCGAGGCCTTCCTGCGTGAAATTCCCGAGCGCGAGTCGATCAAGAAGCGGCTCACGGAGATCTGGAACTACGAGCGCTACTCGGCGCCGTTCAAGCAGGGCAGCCGCTACTTCTTCAGCAAGAACGATGGGCTCCAGAACCAGTCCGTCCTTTACGTCTTGGAGGCGCTGGAGGGCGAGCCCCGAGTCTTGATCGATCCCAACGCCTGGACGAAGGACGGCACGCAGGCCCTCTCGGGGTTGTCGGTCAGCGACGACGGCAAGTATCTGGCCTACTCGGTGGCCGACGCTGGCTCCGACTGGCAAATCTGGCGCGTGATCGACGTCGACACGGGCAAGCTCCTTCCCGACGAGATTCGCTGGGTCAAGTTCAGCGGGGCGGCCTGGACGCGGGACAATCGCGGCTTCTTCTACTGCCGCTACCCCGAGACCAAGCCCGGCGAGCAGTTCCAGTCGCTCAATCTGAACATGCAGATGTACTATCACCGGATCGGCACGCCTCAAAGCGAGGACGTCCTGGTGCATCATCGCCCCGACCAGCCGAAGTGGACGTTCCAGGGGGGCGTGACGGAGGACGGCCGCTACTTCGTTCTGTACACGAACGCCGGCGGCACATCGGCCCGCTTCCGCGGCGCCTACCGCGATCCGGCAGAGCCGCTGGGCACGTTCATCGAGCTCGTCGACAACTTCGAGAACGAGTATCGGATGATCGGCAACGACGGACCGGTCTTCTACTTCAAGACCGACCTGAACGCTCCGCGCGGCCGGGTGATCGCCGTCGACATCCGCAAGCCGGCCCGCGATAACTGGCAGGAAGTCATCGCCGAGGCCAAGGACAACCTGAGGTCGGTCCAGTACGTGGGAGGCCTGTTCGTCTGCAGCTACCTCAGGGATGCCAGCAGCCACATCAAGGTCTATCGTCCAAACGGCAAGTTCGTGCGTGACGTGACGCTGCCCGGCATCGGCTCGGCGGGCGGCTTCAGCGGCAAGAGCACCGACCTGGAGACGTTCTACACCTTCAGCAGCTTTGCCACGCCGCCCACGATCTACCGCTACGACATGCTCACTGGCGAGAGCACCCTATTCCGACAGGCCCAGGTGAAGTTCGACCCCGCGGCCTATGAGACCAAGCAGGTCTTCTATGCGAGCAAGGATGGTACCCGCGTGCCGATGTTCGTTACCGCCAAGAAGGGCATCGCCTTGGATGGCTCTCATCCGACGCTGCTCTACGGCTATGGAGGGGTCAATGTGTCGCTGACGCCAGGCTTTAGCCCGGCTCGGGTCGCCTGGCTCGAGATGGGGGGCGTCTATGCCGTCGCCTGCCTGCGGGGTGGTGGAGAGTATGGCAAGGAATGGCATCTCGCGGGCACCAAACTAAAGAAGCAGAACGTCTTTGACGACTTCATCGCGGCCGCCGAGCACCTGATCAAGGAGGGCTACACCAAGGCGGAGCGGCTCGCGATTCAGGGCGGATCGAACGGTGGGCTGCTCGGCGGGGCTGTCATGTGCCAGCGGCCCGAACTCTTCGGGGCCTGGCTGCGCGCTGTC
>CALLZJ010000233.1 GCA_937858435.1 uncultured bacterium | reverse complement strand
GAGGAGGCGAAGGTAGTCTACCTGGTGTCGCTCGCCGACGACCTCTGGAGCTTCCTGGCCGCCGGGGCGATCATCGGCCTGATCTCGGTCTTCACCCCCTGCGTTTTTCCCATGATCCCCATCACGGTCAGCATCTTCCTCAAGAAGTCGGAAGAAGAGCACCATAGCCCGCTCATTACGGCCCTGGTCTATTGCGGCACCATCGTCGTCGTGCTCACGCTCTCGGCCATCTTCTTGCTGTCGATCATGCAGAGCCTGAGCCAGAACCCGGCGATGAACTTCGCCATCGGCGGGCCGTTTCTCTACTTCGCGCTGAGCCTCCCCTGCCTCCGTCAGATTGAGCTCCCCAGCCTTATAGGCCGGGACACCCCGGCCCGGGAAGGGGCTGGCGGGCAGGTCGGCACGATCTTCAGCGCCTTGACCTTCACCATCATCAGCTTCTCCTGCGTGGCTCCGTTCCTGGGCGGATTTGCCGGCACCGCGACGCAGGCGCGTCCCTGGACCCACATCGTGTTCGGCGGGCTCGCCTTCGCGACGGCCTTTGCCTCCCCCTTCTTCCTCTTGGCCTTCTTCCCCTCCATGCTCAGGCGGCTGCGGAGCGGCTCCTGGCTCAACAGCGTCAAGGTGGTGATGGGCTTCCTCGAACTGGCCGCCGCCTTCAAGTTCCTCCGGGCCGCTGAACTGGGGCTGCGGCAGGGGGCGCCGGCCGAACTGCTCACCTACGACCTGGTGCTGGCCGTCTGGGTCGCCATTTGCCTGGCCATCGGCATCTACCTCCTGGGGCTCTTCCGCACGGCCCACGACTCCGAAGTCGAACGGGTGGGCGTCGGTCGGCTGCTGTTCGCGCTCTTCTTCGTCGGCCTGGGGCTGCATCTGGCCCCGGCGCTCTGGCGGGATGGCGAGTCCCGGGTGCGTCCCAGCGGTGCCGTCTTCGCCTGGATCGACTCCTTCCTGCTCGATGAGCCGAGCCCGGCGGAGAAGGGCTGGACGAGCAACCTCGACCAGGCGCTGCGGCGGGCCGAGGAACATCGCCGCCGTACCCGCGAACGCCGGCTCGTCTTCATCGACTTCACCGGCATCCAGTGCGTGAACTGCCGAATCAACGAAGCTTCGGTCTTCCCCCGGCCCGAGGTCAAGGAGCAGCTTGAACGCTACGAGTTGGTGAAGCTCTACACCGACACCCGCGAGCCGGTCGGCGATACGAACAAGTGGTTCCAGGAAAGTGCCTTCGGAACGCTGGAGTTGCCGCTTTACGTGATCATCGAACCGCTCGAAAGCGGTCGGATTCAGGTCCACGGCAGCGTGGGGGGCAAGATTCAAAGCGTGGACAACTTCGTGCAATTCCTGAAGGCTCCGCTCGAGCCCCGGCCCGTTGCCTCACGCTAATCGGCGGAGGTTGGCGTGGCGAAGGCGGCACTCATCGACCGCAGCCGCGCCGCCTCCCGCGCCACTTGCTCGATCACCCAGTCGATCTCCGCGCCGGTGTTGAACCGGCCAACGCCGAACCGCAGGCTCGCTTCGGCCAGTTCCACATCCCGGCCGATGGCCCGCAAGACATGGCTGGACTCGCGGCTGGCGGTCGTGCAGGCCGACCCGGAACTGACCGCCACGTCCTTGAGCGCCAATAGGAGTGCCTCGCCCTGCACGCCGGGGATGCTGACGTTCAAGTTGCCGGGCAACCGATCGGTGGGATGACCGTTGACCACCAGGCCGGGCACGCGCTGTCTCAGCCCCTGTTCGAGCCGGTCGCGGAGCCCCGCGGCGTGGGCGGCGTCGGCAGCCAGTTCCACCTTCGCCAAGGCACAGGCCGCTCCGAGTCCGACGATCAGCGGCACGGGCAGCGTGCCACTACGGAGGTTGTGTTCCTGGCCGCCCCCTTCTTGCAGAGGCACGAGGCGGATGCGGGGCGAACGTTTGCGGATGTACAAGACGCCGATGCCCTTGGGACCGTACAGCTTGTGCCCCGAGAAAGAAAGCAGATCGACGCCCAGATCGTCGACGGCCACGGGAGTCTTCCCCACCGCCTGGGCGGCGTCGGTGTGGAGCAGCACCCCGGCCGCCGCGCACTGCTCGGCGATCACGGCCAGCGGCTGCAGCGTACCGATCTCATTGTTGGCGAGCATGACGCTCACCAGCGCGGTGCGGGGCGTCAAGGCGGCAGCGACGGCCTGGGGATCGACCCGGCCATGTTCGTCCACCGGCAGCAGGGTGACCTGGAAACCGTCGCGCTGCAGCCGTGCCAGCGGATCGAGGACGGCGTGGTGCTCGGTGACGACGGCCACGGGATGGTCGCGCCGTGCCCGCAGCGCCCAGGCCACGCCCTTGAGCGCCAGGTTGTTGCTTTCCGTGTCGCCGCTGTTGAAGTTGATGCTGGCCGGCTGGGCCCCGATCAGCCCGACCACCTGGGCCCGAGCCGTGGCCACCGCGGCGGCCGCCTCCTGGCCGAAGCGATGGTTGCTGCTCGCCGGGTTGCCATAAATGTCAGTGAAGTAGGGCAGCATGGCCGTCACGACCCGGGGGTCGGTCCGGGTGGTGGCGTGGTTGTCGAGGTAGATCGGCAAGGCAACCATGGGGCCATTGTATCTGCCGGGCGGAGGCGGGCGGGGCCCGTTCGTGGGGACTGGCCGGGGGCGTTCACCGGCTCAATCCAGGTCGGCCACTTCGATGATCTCACCGCCCCGGCTCGTCACCAGCGAGGCGGCGACGCGGATCGGGATCCCTTCGCGGAGGAAGCTGACCCGGCCGTCGGCGAAGACCACGTTCGCACCCTGGACGTGGAAGGCGTAGATTTCGTGGACGTTGTTGCAATTGACCGCACAGGGACCGTAAAGGGTAGTGCCGTCCCAGGAGAAGCCGTCGAGATTGATGGGAGTGATGCCGTTGAAGGAGGCCCAGCCGGCGACGTCCGTGGTGCCCACGAGCTGCCGGCGTCGCCAATGCTGGGGCCGGGACGACACCTCGACCAGCAAGAGCGTGTTGGACGTGCCGTCGCTGATGTCGGTCAGGGCCATGCCGTAGTCAAGCGTCATGACTCCTTCGTTGGCGTGGTGCCAGGGGTCGAGGAGCCCGGTCTGGACCAGGCGGTGATCGACGTCGAAGATGGCGGAATAGTCGGAGCGGCCGACCAGCAGGCTACCCGGGGAGAGGGGCAGGTCGACCGGGGCGGAGGGGCACTGGAAGAGGCGAATCTGCGTGCCGACCATGGGCTGATTGAACATGTGGTCCCAGTCGACGCCCAGGTTCATCCGCGCCAGGAGGGGGCGCTGTTCGATGTAGGGCAGGATGAAGGTGCCCCAGGCATGGCGCGGCTGGCTGGTCATGGCGGGGGGCAGCCGGCCGTAGTCGTTGTGGTAGTGGTGCAGGGCGATGGCGAGCTGGCGGAGGTTGCTGCCACACTGGATGCGGCCCGCGGCTTCGCGGACCTTCTGAATGGCCGGCATGAGCAACGCCAGCAGCACGGCGATGATGGCGATCACCACCAGGAGTTCGATCAGAGTCATGGCGCGGCGCACGGGCCGCGCAGGCGCTGGGGGCATGGGAGGCCTTTCTCCGGGCACTCCATTATGCTCCGGGGCGGTGGGTCGGGTCAACCATGGGTTGCCGAGCCCGGCGGGGGGCCGGACCCTGACCCGGGTGCCGCATAGAATGAGGAGGAGCCGTGCTTTCCCGGGAGCGAGCCGATGCAGCAGCGCATGATGTGGATGATCGGCCTTCTGGTGGTGGGCGGCGCGACGGCGGCGTGGCTGCTGACTCTAGGAGCGGGAGAGCAATCGGTGGCAAGCACGCCGTCGTCCCAGGGTTCGGGGTCGGAGTTCGCCGCCGAGCGGTCCCAGGACCCGGCCCAGGCGGTGGCCGGCTTCGACAAGAATCGGGCCTTCGAATACCTGAAGCAGATCTGCGACCTGGGGCCGCGGGTGAGCGGCACGCCCGGCTTTCACCGCATGGTCGACCTGCTCGAAGCCCACTTCACGCAACTGGGGCTCCAGGTCGAACGGCAGAAGTTCATGGCCAAGCAGCGGAGCCGGCCCCGGCCCATCGAGATGACCAACCTGATCGCCCGCTACAAGCCCGAGGCCCAGCGGCGGGTGATCATCTGTGCCCACTACGACCCCCGCCCCATCGCCGACCAGGAGCCGAACGAACGCGACTGGTACAAGCCCTTCATCGGGGCCAACGACGGCGCTTCCGGGCCGGCCTTCATGATGGAGTTCGCCAAGCTGTTGCCGCAGCTCAAGCTTGAGGTGGGGGTCGATTTCGTGCTCTTCGACGGCGAGGAGTATATCTTCTGGAACGTCAATCACCCGAGTGGCCCCGACGAGTACTTCTTCGGCTCCAAGCACTTCGCCCAGGTTTACGAGGCGGCACGCAAGGCCGGTAGTACGCAGGTCTACTTCGAGGCCGTCCTGCTCGACATGATCGTGGGCAAGAACCCGATCTTCCGCTACGAGGGTTACTCCTGGCTGCAAGCGGGGCCCCTGGCTCAGAAGCTCTGGAAGATCGCGGCCGAGGTCAAGGCACCGGCCTTCCAGCCGCAGTTTGGCCATTCGGTCCTCGACGACCATCTGGCCCTGCTGCAAGCGGGCATCCCCACAGTGAACATCGTGCCCGCCTCATCCCAGCACCGCATGGATGGCTTCCTCGACTATCCCCATTGGCATCGGCTGTCGGACATTCCCGCCAACTGCGACCCGGACGGCTTCGACCAGGTGGCCCGGGTGCTCGCCGTCTGGCTGCAGCGAGCCCGCTGACGGCGCCGCCCGATCTCCGAGGCTCGAGAGCGCGATGGGACCGATCGTGTTCGTTTGCCGCCGGCTGCTCCCCACGCCCGCAACCGACGTTGCGAACGGGGTGCTGGACCTGGAACGATGGTCGGATTTCGCGGGCTACGGTCCCGTGCCTGGCATTCGCGCCGCCACGTTCGAGAAACGCACCGAGGCAGTCGTCGGGACACGGATTCGCGTCGTCAACCGGGATGGCTCCACCCATCTGGAGGAGATCGTCGAATGGGAACCCGAGCGCCGGCTCCGGCTGTGGCTCAGCGATTTCTCACGGCCCATGTCCTGGCTGGCTCACGGCTTCGAGGAGAGGTGGGACTTCCAGGCCGACCCCGCCGGCACCCAGGTGACGCGGACGTTCGCCCTTCATCCGCGCGGCCTCGTAAGCCGGCCGTGGCTCTGGCTCATCTCCCGGCTGCTCCGCCGAGCCATCCAGCGGCACCTGGAGCAGATGGCCCAGGCCGGCTCGATCCCCCATGGCTGAATCTCGGAACGTCCAGGCGAGGAGTTTCTGCATGAAATCCCATACCGAATACCTGACGCTGAACATCCCCTCAAAGATGGCCTTCGTGAACATCACGCCCCAGGTCGCCGAGGCCATCCGCAAGAGCGGCGTGCAGGAGGGGCTGGTGCTCGTCAACACGATGCACATCACGGCCAGCGTCTTCATCAACGACAACGAGTCGGGCCTGCACCACGACTTCGGCAAGTGGCTGGAAAAGCTCGCGCCCTTCAACCCCGACCCCAACGTCTACCATCACAATCGGACCGGCGAGGACAATGCCGACGCCCATCTCAAGCGGCAGATCATGGGGCGGGAGGTCGTGGTGGCGATCACCCAGGGCCGGCTCGACTTCGGCCCCTGGGAGCAGATCTTCTACGGCGAGTTCGACGGCCACCGCAACAAGCGCATCCTCATCAAGATCATTGGCGCCTAGGGCCCGCATGCTTTCGACCACGGTTTCGAGTTCGATCCAGGCAGGGGCAGACGATGGCGAGCGGGTGGCAAGGCGGTGAGCGGCGACTGGTGGACGTTGGCCTTTTCCTTCTCTGGTTGGGTCTGCTGGTGGGCAGCTACCTGCCCATGGCGGAGGCGGCCCGGACGCCCCTTAGGCTGGGGTCGAGCTTGACGCTGGTGCTGGTGGCCGCAAGGGCCTGGTATGGGCAGCGTGGCCAGCCGGGGCAGGGGCTGCTGCTCGGCGTGGCGGTGGGAATGGCGCTGGGCTGCGTCGGCGACTTCGCGATGGCGGGTCTGCTCAAGTGGCTGATCCGCAGCTCCGTGCTGGGGGGGATGCTCTTCTTCGGCCTGCCCCTTGGCGTACGTGGCGGGGATTGGTGTCGCGGCTCCCTGAACACCCCGGCGCGTCGGGAGAAACTGGGGGCTGGCCGTCTTGGCCTGGCAGGGGGTCAATCTGGCGGCCTGGCTGGCGTTTGTCTACCCGGCCAGCAGGCATGGCGACCTGATTTGGCCCGCCCTCGGCTATGGTTCCTTGCTGGCGGGCACGGCGGGCCTGGCCTCGGGGTTGGCCCTTGCCGTGCCCCGCTGCGTGCCCATCGCCGTGGGGGCGGCCCTGTTCCTGTTCAGCGATCTCATGATCGCCGTCCGCCTGTTCGCGGAGCAGAGTTGGGCCGACCCGCTGGTCTGGGCGACCTACGGTCCTGGACAGATGCTGATCGTGTTTGGAGCCGCTCTGGCCGTACGTGGCGGGCCCCTGGCGGAGCGTGGCAAGGCCGTGGCCAAGGCTGGGGACGGGGCGGAAACGCCTGGCGCCGCAGGTCGAGGAGAGACTCAAAGATGACCGAGAAGGAGCTAGGGCTGCCACGGCCTTTCGTGCTGGTCCGGCGGCAGCAGATTGAGAGCACGAATTCCGTCGCCAAGGAACTGGCACTGCTGGGCTGTGCTCCCTTCACGCTTGTTCTGGCCGAAGAGCAGACGGCGGGCCGGGGGCGCTATGGCCGAAGCTGGGTATCGCCGCCGGGGAATCTGTATGCCTCGGTGGTCTTGCGACCGGGCCCGAACTGGCCGGCCCTTGAAACCTTGGCCTTCGTGGCCAGCGTGGCCCTGGGACGGACGTTGCGGCGCTGGCTCGCACCCGAGCGGATTCGGTACAAGTGGCCCAACGACGTGCTCGTCGACGGGGCCAAGATTGCCGGAGTGTTGTTGGAAGCTTCGCTGGCTCGGGAGCCGGAGCGGGGGCCGTGGCTGATCGTCGGGATGGGGCTGAACCTCGTCGAGGCCCCGAAGGTCTCGGTCTATCCGACGACGAGCCTGGCGGCGGTGCTCGGTCGGCCTATCTCCGTCGCGGAAGCCGTCACGGCCCTGGCCAGCGATTTCCTGGCCGCCCTGGAACTTTGGCGGACCGAGGGCTTTGACCCCGTCCGCGCCGAGTTCTGTGCCAGTGCCAAGGGTTGGGACGAGCCGATCCACGTCCGCCTGGCCCAGCGGACCTTCAGCGGGATCATGCGGGCCATCGATCGTACGGGCCGGCTGGTCGTGGAGCAGGGGGGCCAACTCGAACACGTCTCGTCCGGCGAGGTGTTCTTCGGCTCAACGGACGAAGCCAGCCCGCCGCCCGCGACCTAGTGGACCTCCACCGCGGGCTTGCCCTTGGAGGCCCGCACCGAGTGGATCGCCTCGCC
>CALLZJ010000232.1 GCA_937858435.1 uncultured bacterium | reverse complement strand
ACCTGGCGGGCCTGATCGACGTGCAGGCCGAGACCAAGCGGCTGACCCGGCTCGTGGGCGAGAAGGAGAAGCAACTCGCCGGCCTGAAAGCCAAGCTCTCCCAGGCCGACTACCTGGCCCGGGCACCGGCCGAGGTGGTGGCCCAGACGCGGAACCAGGCAGCCGACGTGGAGCACCAATTGGCCACGCTCCGCGCCAACCTCGCCCAGCTTGCGGAGTAAGATCGGTCCAAGCCTTCCGGTCCAAGGCCGCCCGCAGAAGAGCTTTTGCAGGCGAAACCTCCCCCGTGGAACCGGGGTTATATCCCCCGGTTCCACTGCCGTCGGGTGGCAAGCCCGGCCCCGTGTGCCAGATTTGCTGGCATGAAAGGCCTCCTCTCTTGCCCGGACGGACGGCGGTCAGGGAGAATCGCCATGAGACAAGCCTGGCGGGCCGCGGGGCTAGCGTTCCTGTTCCTGACGATGACCGCGGCGGCGGTCCACGCCGACGAGCCCAAGCTCACCTCCGAACAGCTTCACTTTTTCGAGGCGAAGATTCGCCCCGTGCTGGTGGCAAGCTGCTACAAGTGCCATGCCGCCGACGCACCGAAGGTCAGGGGCGGCTTGCTCCTGGATTCCCGTGCGGGGCTGCTGCAGGGGGGCGACTCGGGCCCGGCCATCGTGCCCGGCCAGCCGGAACGCAGCCTGCTCATCCAGGCCCTGCGGTACAAGGAAGAGGACTTGCGGATGCCGCCGCCCCGGTCAGGCGGCAAGCTTTCCGACGCCGTCATCCGTGACTTTGAGCAGTGGGTTCGCTCCGGGGCCCCCGACCCACGGGGCGGGGCCGCGCCGGTGGTCAAGAAAGAGCCGAGCGTCGACCCCCGCCTTTGGTGGGCCTTCCAGCCGATCCAGAAGGTGACGGTGCCCCGGACGACCTCGGGCTGGGCTCGGACCGAGATCGACCATTTCATCCAGGCGGAACTGGAGAAGAAGCAACTGGTGCCCGTGGCGGATGCCGACCCGCTCGTGCTCCTGCGCCGAGTCACTTTCGACTTGACGGGCCTGCCGCCGACGCCGGCCGAAGCCAAGCAGTTTCTCGCCGACTGGCAGGCGGCTTCCGATCCCCAGGCCGTCTACGCTGCCGTGGTGGATCGGCTCCTGGCCTCGCCCCGGTTCGGCGAACGCTGGGGCCGGCACTGGCTCGACGTGGCCCGCTATGCCGAGTCCTCGGGCAAGGACGTGAACATCGCCTATCCGCATGCCTGGCGTTACCGCGACTATGTGATCCAGTCCCTGAACGACGACGTGCCGTTCGACCGGTTCGTCCGCGAGCAGATCGCCGGCGACCTGCTGCCGGCCCGTCCGGATGAGCAGCGGGCCCGGAACCTGATCGCCACGGGTTTCCTGGCGGTCGGGGCACGGTCGCTCAACGAGATGAACGCCCGGCAATTGGCCGTCGACCAGGCGGATGAGCAGATCGACACCGTGACGCAGGCCTTTCTCGGCATCACGGTGGCCTGTGCCCGCTGCCATGACCACAAGTTCGACCCGATCTCGCAGCGGGACTACACGGCCTTGGCGGGAGTCTTCCTTTCGACCGAGACCCGCTACGGCACGCCGGGGGCGCTCGGCGGTCGGCACGCGGCCGCCCTCCATGAGCTTCCCCGGGGGGCCGATCTGCCCGTGCTCGGACGGGGTATGAGCCCCTCCGAACGGCAGCAGAAAGAGCAGCGGCTGGAGAGCTTGCGGCAGGAGCAGCGCGAGGCCTTCACCGCGGGCCGCCGGGACAACCCCCAGGCGGGGCTCAACATCCTCCGCATCACCACGCAGATCGCCCAGCTTGAGACGGAGCTGAGCAGCGTGTCGGCCGATGGCACGCCCAAGCTGCTGGCCATGGGCGTGGCCGACAAGCCGACCAGCCGGCCGGGCATGCAGCAGTTCCCACCGCGGCGTCCCCTCGGGCCGCGCTTCTCTGGCTTCGACACCATCGGCGACAGCCCCTTCTATGCCCGGGGTGAGATCAGCAGTCCGGGTGAGCGGGTCCGGCGTGGCTTGCCGCCCCTCTTCGCCGACCTGGCCGCCCCCTCGATCCCCTCGAACACCAGTGGCCGGCTCCAGCTTGCCGACTGGCTCTGCGACAGCCGCAACCCCCTGACCAGCCGGGTGATCGTCAACCGCGTCTGGCATTGGCTGCTGGGGCGCGGCCTGGTCGAAAGCGTGGACAACTTCGGCACCTCGGGCCAACTCCCGAGCCATCCCGAACTGCTCGACTACCTTGCCCGCCAATTCCAGGATGATGGCTGGTCGATGAAGCGGCTCATTCGCCGCATCGTCCTGAGCCGGGTCTATCAGCTCTCGGCCCAGGCGAACGAAGCCAACTTCAGCGCCGACCCGGACAACGTCCTCCTCTGGCGGCACACGCCCCGGCGGCTGGAAGCGGAGGCGATCCGCGACGCCATCCTGTTCGCGGCCGGCACGCTCAACCTGACCCCGCCCACCGGGTCGCTAGTGGGACGGAGCGGCGACGGCCCCATTGGCGGGCCACGCTTCCGCGGGGTCTCCGAGGAGGCTCTTATCAACGAAGACCATCAGCACCGCTCCGTTTATCTGTCCATGGCCCGCAATGCGCCGGCCGAGATGCTGGCCCTGTTCGACCTGCCCGATGCCGCCGCCGTCACCGGGGCCCGGGGCGTGACCAACGTGCCGAGCCAGGCCCTCTTCTTCCTGAATAGCGCGTTCGTGGCCCGGCAGGCCGAGACGCTGGCGGCCAAACTGATTCGGGACTACCCGGGGGGCACGTTGGACAAGTTCGACCAGCGTTTCGCCGAGGCCTGCTGGCTGATCCTGAGCCGGTCGCCTACCGCCGACGAGAAGAAGGCCGCCCGGCGCCTGCTGGCGCGCTCGCCGCGCGATCCCCAGGCTGGCTGGAACCGTGTCATTCGGGGTTTGTTTGCCAGTGCCGAGTTCCGCTTGCTCGATTGAACCGCAGCGTGCTCAGCCCGAACGCCGTCCGCCCACCGCTGAAAGGAACCTCGCCATGATCGGCAAGCTCTGCAACACGATCACGCCGCTCTTCACCCGCCGGGATGTCCTGCGCCTGACCTCGTGCGGGTTCGGCTGGCTCGCCTTTCGGAGCCTGGCAGCGGCAGCGAGCCCAGGCAGTGCGACCCTGCCCGCCGGGGCCGACGTGAACCCCCTCGCCGCCAAGCCGCCCCATTTCACGCCCCGGGCCAAGCGCGTGATCTTCCTCTGCATGCGCGGCGGGCCTTCCCACCTCGACACCTTCGACTACAAGCCCAAGCTCGTGGCCGACACCGACAAGCCCGGCCAACGCCCCGGCTCCAAGCTCCTGGGCTCCAAGTTCAAGTTCAAGCAGCACGGCCAGAGCGGCCATTGGGTCTCCGAACTGTTCCCCGAGTTGGCCCGCCAAGCCGACCAGCTCTGCCTCATTCCGTCGATGCAGACCGACCTGCCCGCCCATCCCCAGGCTTACATCAAGCTGCACACGGGCACGTCGCAGTTCATCCGCCCCTCGCTGGGTGCCTGGACGCTCTTTGGCCTGGGCACGGAGAATCAGAGTCTGCCCGGCTTCGTCAGCATCACCCCGGCCAGCAATTTCGGCGGCGTGCAGAACTACGGCAGCGGCTTCCTCCCCGCCGTCTACCAGGGGACCCGGATCGGCACCGACAATCGCCCCATTTCCAACGCCGAGGTGCCGAACCTGCGCTTCCGTGGGACCCCCGCCGACCAGCGGGCCGAGATCGAGTTCATTCAGCAACTCAACCGCGGCAAGCTGGAGCGCGACGGCATCCAGCCCGACGTCGAGGGAGCCATCGCCTCCTATGAACTGGCTTTCAAGATGCAGTCGGAGCTACCCGGCGTCCTGGACCTGAACAAGGAGAGTGCGGCCACGCGCAAGCTCTACGGCATCGGCGAGGGTCGGACCGATAACTTCGGCCGCAAGTGCCTGTTGGCCCGCCGACTCGTGGCCGCCGGGGTCCGCTTCGTTGAGATCACCCACGGCAACTGGGACCATCACTTCAATCTCTCCGCCGCCCTGGAACGCAGTTGTGGCGAGGTGGATAAGCCCATCGCCGGCCTGCTCACCGATCTCCATCGGCTCGGGCTTCTCAAGGATACCCTCGTGGTCTGGACCGGCGAGTTTGGCCGGACCCCCTATGCCCAGGGCACCGACGGCCGCGATCACAACAACAAGGCCTTCACCCTCTGGATGGCGGGGGGCGGCGTCAAGCCCGGCACCACCTATGGCCAAAGCGACGACTATGGCCACCAGGCCGTCGACAGGCCCGTCTCCATCCATGACCTCCATGCCACCCTCCTGGCCTTCCTGGGACTCGACCACGAACGGCTCACCTTCCGCTACGCCGGCCGAGACTTCCGCCTGACCGACGTCCACGGCGATCCGATTCAGGAGATCATGGCTTAGCCCCGCCAGCAGACCCAATTCGGCGAGTGGCCACAACCGGGTTGTATACGTCCGTTCATTATGATAGACTGCGGTGTCCTCCCAAGGAGTTGCGAGGGCAGCCGAGTGCGCGCCGAATGATATCCAGAGCTTCAGACGGGCGCCGGGAAGCGTGGCATGCGCCAGAAACCCTGTGAAATCCACGTTTCTCTAGCGCCCAGAAGGGCTAATCCCCCTCGTGGCGACCCTCTGGCAGCCTCTGGCGGCAGCGCCCAGAAGCGTGGCGAGCCCTGGAGACCCCGTCGGCAGGCCCCGGAGACCCGCCGGAACCCCCCTGGGGTGGCCTGGAGGCGCCTGGCGCGACCTTCCCGTAGCGTACCTTCCGCTTCGTTCGACGCCTGGCTACGTTAACGGCATCGGCCGGGGCGTGGAACCGAGGGGGAGGCTGGGTGATGGCGGCAGCCGTGCAATCGACTCTCGGGGTGCTTGGCCCCTTGCCGCTACGTCTGGGGCTGGGGCTCCTGCGGCTCTCGACGGCTGGGCGGCCAGCAACGGACCAGGCCATCGCCCTCATCCACGCCGCTCTCGACCAGGGCGTGCGGTTGCTCGATACGGCCGACAGCTACGGCCTGGACCATACCGATCTGCACTATGGGGAGAAGCTGGCCCGGCAGGCGGTCGCGAACTGGTCGGGTCCTCGAGCCGAGGTGCGGATCATCACCAAGGTCGGGCTGGCTCGGCCCAAGGGTCGCTGGATGCCCGCCGGCCGGCCCGAGCAAATCCGCAAGGCCGTGGCAGGAAGTCGGGAGGCGCTGGGCGTCGAGCGGCTCTTCCTCGTGCAGCTCCATGCCCGCGACCCGGCCGTGCCATTCGAGGAGACCCTGGCGGCCCTGGCAGAGTTGCAGCGGGCGGGCCAGATCGAACATCTGGGGCTCTGCAACGTCACGGCGGCCGAGTTGCGACAGGCGCAGCGGCACTTCCCCGTGGCCGTGGTGCAGAACGAACTCAGCCTCCTCAGCCGGGGTAGTGCCGAGTCGGGGTTGGTGGCCCTGACGGGAAGCGAAGGGATTCCCTTCCTGGCTCATCGCCCCTTGGGTGGCTATGCCAAGGTAGGCCGGCTGGAAAAGAACCGGGTGTTGGCACCGCTGGCAGCCCGGCGGCAGGTGACGCCCCATCAGGTGGCCCTCGCCGCCGTGCTCGATGCCGCCCCCCACGTCGTCCCCCTAGTCGGCGCGACGCGGCTTGAGAGTCTGGCTTCGTCGCTTGCCGCCCTCCGCCTGGTGCTCGACACCAGCGACCGCACCGCCCTGGGGATCAAGTACTCGCTGGCGCCCTCGCCGGCAGCTCTGGCGGCCCTGTCCACGCCCAGCCCCGCGCCGACCGGAGCCACGTTGCCGACCGACGCCGGGCCGGGCAGCCATCCCGAGGTCGTCCTCATCATGGGCATTCAAGGAGCGGGCAAATCGCGGCTCGTGGAGAGCTACCTCGCGGCCGGCTATGCCCGGCTGAACCGCGATCAGCTTGGAGGCAAGCTCGACGACCTGGTCCCACGGCTGCAGGCCCTGCTGTCGGCCGGGCAGCGCCGCGTTGTGCTCGACAACACCTACCCGACGCGCACCTCCCGAGCGTCGGTGATTGCCGCCGCCTGGAGCCACGGCGTGCCCGTGCGCTGCCGGTTTCTCCAGACCCCCTTGCCCGAGGCCCAGGTCAACGTCGTCCTGCGGCAGATCGAGCGCTACGGAAAGCTGCTCTCACCCGAGGAGATGAAGACGCTTAGCAAGAGCGATCCGAATCTCCCGCCGCCGGTCGCCCTCAGCCGCTGGGCTGCCAGCCTGGAACCACCCGCGGCCGATGAGGGCTTCGCGGCCATCGACCTGATCCCGTTCGTCCGGCAAGTGGACCCGGCCCACGATCAGAAGGGGCTGCTGCTCGACGTGGACGGAACGCTCCGGCGGACGCGTAGCGGTGAGATCTACCCACGCCATCCGGACGACGTCGAGGTGTTGGCGGGCCGACGCGCGGTGCTGGAGCGTTGGGTGGCGGCGGGCTACCGGCTCTTCTTCGTTTCGAACCAGAGCGGCGTGGCCTCGGGCAAAGTGGATCGGGCCGCGGTGGAGGCCGCCTTCCTCCGCACGGCCGAGCTGCTCGGCGTCCCGGTCGCGGAAATCGCTTATTGCCCGCACTCGGCCTTTCCCGTGGGCTGCTACTGCCGCAAGCCGCTGCCGGGACTCGGTGTCCACCTGATGCAGCGGCATCGGTTGGCCCGGGCTCATCTGGTCATGGTGGGGGACATGGAGAGCGATGCTGGCTTCGGGGCCAACTTGGGAGCACGCTACTTCCAGGCTGAGGAGTTCTTCGGTCTTCACGGACCTCGGCCCGAGGACCTGGATAAAGCAGGAGATCAAAGTTAGCCCGATGAAGCCGGCTTGGATTCCACTTCGGGATAGAGCAGCCGGTTGCAACTCTTGCACTGCACGAGCCGGCCCATGTTCACCTCGTTGTACTGCTGGCCGGTCACTTCCGTATGGCAGCCAGTGCAGGAGCGGCGCAGGACCTCGGCCAGGCAGTCCGCCCCCAGGGCGGCGAAGACGCGGTTGTAGGCGACCCGAGCTTCCGGAGCCAGGCGGCTCAGCTTGTGAGCCACTTCGGCCTCGGTCTCTTGCAGGCGGCGGGCCCGGTCCGGCTCGGCATTTTTCTGGCCTTCGTGGAACTGCGCCAGTTCCGCCTCGGCCGTTCGCACGGCCTGCTCCAGCGTGGGCGTCTGGGCCGCCTTCTCGTCGATCGCGGTGAGGGCTGTCAGCGCTTCATCCTCCAGCACGTTGTTGATTTGCTTGAGGTTGTCCATTTCGTGGGTCAAGGCGTCGTATTCCTTCTTCTCCTTGACCTGGTTCCGTTGCCAGAGGTACTTCGCGCTTTGCTGCTGATTGGCCTTAATGGAGACTTCCTTGTCGTGGACGGTGACGCGGAGGGACTTGATGGCGTCGAGATGGCTCTGCAGGGCCTTTTGTGCGTTGGCGATGCGGTTTTCGAGCCGCTTCTGCAGCCGCTGGGTCTGGTCGACCTCGTCGCGGAGTAACCCCTTGCGGAGCAGACAGGTATGGAGGTCGCGGAGCAAGTCGGGCAGGTGGCCAGCCTCGAGCGGGGGTGAAACCATGGCAGAGCGGACTCCGGCGGAGAAGGGTTGTCCTCATTCTAACACCCAATCGACCCAGCGGAAGGACCCCTTTTCTAAAGCGCTCGGGAACAGCCGCCCCGCGCCGCTGCCTGGCCGTTCAGCCGATACACTGAACCAGCGAGCGGCCGAGGGCGGTGCCTCACACTCGAACCGCTGTTTGTGACCTCCGAGATTGTCGCCATGCATTGGGAAATCACCCTCCGACCGCGCTCCCTGGAAGTCGACCCCCAGGGGCGGCGGCTGACCCATGACCTGGCCGCCCAGGGTTGGAATCTGACCAGCCCGGCCAGTCTGGGGCGCGTCTATCTCCTGGCCGGCGACCTCCAGGCCGACGACGTGCGCCGGGTGACTCTGCAGCTTCTGTTAGACGACACGGTGGAGACGGCGACGATCGTCGCCGAGAGCAGCGCGGCCGGCGTAGTGCCCGGCGACGTGCTCACGGTTTTGCCCTTGCCCGGCGTGATGGACCCTGCCGCCGAGTCGATCGAGCGCACACTGGCCGCCGCGGGTTGGACTGGCGTCCGCGTCCGGACCGGCCGGCGCTGCTGGCTTCCGGCGGAGATACCCAGCACGCAGCGGGAGGCCCTCGCCTGGCAGCACCTGGCGAACCCGGCAGTGGAAGCGGTCTACCTCGGCCCCTTGCCCGCCGACGCCTGGGCCGCCGCCGGGGCCGCTTACGTGTTCAGCCGCATGGTCGTGCCCCTCCGAGAGCTGGACGACGACGGGCTAGTGCGTCTCAGCCGCGAAGGTCAACTGGCCCTGAACCTGGTCGAGATGCAGACGATCCAAGCCCACTTCCGCCAGATCGGGCGCGATCCGACCGACGTCGAGCTGGAGACCCTGGCCCAAACCTGGTCGGAACATTGCTCCCACAAGACGCTCAAGGGGCGCATCCAGTATGCCGGACCCGAAGGCCCGATCGTCTACGAGAACATGCTCAAGGAGACGATCTTCGCCGCCACCCAGGAGATTCGCCGCCGGCTCGGAGCGGACGATTGGTGCGTGAGCGTCTTCGCCGACAATGCCGGCGTGGTCCGCTTCACCCCCGAAGCCCACGTCTGCTTCAAGGTGGAGACGCACAACCACCCCTCGGCCATCGAGCCCTACGGCGGCGCGAACACCGGGCTGGGCGGCGTCATCCGCGACGTGCTCGGCACCGGGCTGGGCGGCAAGCCGATCGCCAACACCGACGTCTTCTGCTTCGCGCCGCCCACCACGGAGCCGTTACCAGCCGGCGTGCTGCCTCCCGAGCGGGTCATGCGCGGCGTGGTGGCCGGCGTCCGCGATTACGGCAACCGCATGGGCATTCCCACGGTCAATGGAGCCGTCTACTTCGATCCCCGTTACCTGGGCAACCCGCTGGTCTACTGCGGCACGGTGGGACTGATCCCCGTGGGCAAGGAGCAGAAGGCCGCCCGGGCCGGGGAGTTGATCGTGGCGGTGGGCGGACGGACAGGCCGGGACGGAATCCATGGTGCCACCTTCAGCTCCATCGAACTGACGCAGGAATCGGAGAAGATTAGCGGCGGGGCGGTGCAGATCGGCAATGCCATCACCCAGAAGAAGATGCTCGACGTGCTCCTGGTGGCCCGCGATCGGGGGCTATACTCGGCGATCACGGACTGCGGCGCGGGCGGCTTCAGCAGTGCCGTCGGCGAGATGGGGGCGGAGTTGGGGGCGGAGGTGCATCTGGACCGCGCCCCGCTCAAGTACGCCGGCCTGTCCTACACGGAAATCTGGATCAGCGAGGCCCAAGAGCGGATGGTGCTGGCCGTGCCCGAGGAGCGCTGGCCCGAGCTCCAGGCCCTGTGCGCCGCGGAGGACGTCGACGCCACGGTGCTGGGCCAGTTCACCAACACGGGTCGGCTGCGGCTCTGGTATCAGGAGCACCAGGTGGCCGACCTCGACCTGCATTTTCTGCACGAGGGTCGGCCTCCGGTCGTGCGGCAAGCGGTCTGGGCGCCGACCGTTTCGGCTAGCAACGCCACCGCTGCCCCGCAGGCCAAGGCGGAGGAGGGTGACTATTCCAGCGCACTGCTGGCCCTCTTGGCTGCCCCCAACATCCGCTCGAAGGAGTGGATCGTGCGGCAGTACGACCATGAGGTGCAGGGCGGGACGGTGATCAAGCCGCTGGTCGGCCCACGCCACGAAGGGCCGGGCGATGCCGCCGTCATCACCCCCATCCTGGGCCAGCAGCGGGGACTCGCGCTTGGCTGTGGCATCCACCCCCGGCTCGGCGATCTTGATCCTTACTGGATGGCCGCCTGGGTCGTGGACGAGGCGCTACGCAACGTCACCGCCGTCGGCGCCGACCCACGCCGCATCGCCATCCTCGATAACTTCTGCTGGGGCAACACCGATCGGCCCGAGGTGCTCGGCAGCTTGGTGAGGGCGGCCCAGGGCTGTCACGACGCCGCCCTGGCTCATGGCACTCCCTTCATCAGCGGGAAGGACGCGCTCAAGAACGAGTTCCATGCCGATGGAGTCCATCTGGTCATTCCCCCCACGCTGCTCATCAGTGCCATGGGTCAGGTGCCGGACGTGCGCCGCTGTGTGACCATGGACCTGAAGAAGCCCGGCCACGTGCTGTTCCTCCTGGGGCAACTCACGGCAGACCTCGGCGGCTCGCATTGGCTCGACCTGCAGGGACGGACTGGCGGCGTGGTGCCGCGAGGCGACTTCGAACGGGCCCCACGCCTGTTGCCGCGGCTGCACGGAGCCCAACAGGCGGGGGGGGGGGCGGCCTGTCATGATATCTCTGAGGGTGGACTCGCCGTCGCCGTCGCCGAGATGTGTCTGGGGGGTGAGCTGGGAGCGAGCCTGGTGCTGAGCGAACTGCTCGAACGGTTGCCAGCCGAGGCCGTCCTCTTTGGCGAGCCGCCGACCTGCTTCATCTTGGAAGTGCCCGAGGAGCAGGCGGAAGCGGCCCGGGACCATTTTGCCGGGCTGCCCTGGAACCGCATCGGCACGGTGGTCGAGTATCCGAGCCTGACCATCTTCGCCCAGCCCGCGGGTGGCTGCCTGGCCGACCTCAAACTCGAAACCTTGCGTAAAGCCTTCCTCGTGGGGTTCTCGTAGGTCACGGAGAAAGGGGCACCTATCTAATGGCGCACAGGGAAAGAGAAAGCGTCGCAGGGGGGTGGCGCGGTGAAGTAAGCAGGCTGCCCCTGGAGCCAACTTTCCTTTGTCATCCGACCCGTCAGGCGTTAAGCTGGCGGGAGAGAGCCGCTTCTCAAAATCGGTACGAGGGCAGGAAATGAGCGATCCGCACCTAACCGCGCCGGCGGACGCCGGGCCTGGCGGCACATTACCGCCCGCCCCCGTGCCGCCCCCGGGGGGCGGGTAGGAGCCCTCTCCGGGGGGCCCCTCGCTTGATTCCCATCCCAGCCGGAGTGCCTTGCGGCTCCGGGCTCGGGGCCAGGCCGAGATTCGCGTGGGGATGACCGGGTGTACGCCGAACATCGCTCGCAATCTCATCAACGTGTCGCTCTCGGGGGCGCTGGTCGAGGTGAGCGCGAGCGTGGACCTCGGCCGCATGGTCGAAGCTCGGTTCTACAGCCCTGAGTCGCGTAGGCCTGTCGTGCGGATCGCCAAGGTCGTCCGTTGCGACGTCAGCGGCGAGCGCATCTACCTGGGGCTACGCTTCGAGAATCCGATGGCGGGGCCCGACCTCAGCGGGGTCACCTACCCCAAGTAGTGGCACAAGGGACGACCATGATCGGAGAGCGCGTCGGGCCGTGGATCGTGGAGAAACTCCTCGGCCGCGGCGGCATGGGCGAGGTTTACCGCGCCCGCGAAGTCGCGAACTCCAGCAGCCACGTCGCCCTGAAGTTCCTCAGCCCGGAACTGTCCGCCCGCCAGGCCGAACGGTTCGACCGCGAGGTCGAGGCCCTGCGCCGCCTGCAGCATGAGAACATCGTCCACCTGCTCGACGCCGGCCAATGGGGCGACCGTTCCTGGTATGCCATGGAGTATGTCGACGGCATGTCCCTGGCGGAACTGCTCGAGCAGCGCGGCCCCATCCCCCACGAGGAAGTGCTCAAGATCGCCATCCAGATCTGCAAGGCCCTCACCCATGCCCATCAGCAGGAGATGGTTCACCGCGATCTCAAGCCCAGCAACCTGCTCCTGAGCCGGGACGGCGTGATCAAGCTGGCCGACTTCGGCGTGGCCAAGCTGTTCGGCATGAACTCCCTCTCCGCTGCCGACGCTGTCATCGGCACCGCGGACTACGTCTCCCCTGAGCAGGCGGCCGGCAAGCCCGTGACCCGCCGGAGCGACATCTACGCCCTGGGCGTCGTGCTCTACCAGTTGCTCACAAGCCGCCTCCCCTTCAGTGCCGAGACCGCCGCCGAAATGCTCAAGGCCCATCGCCATGCCCACTTTACCCCGCCCAGCCACTACGTCACCGACTTGCCCCCGGCCTGGGACGACATCATCGCGCACCTCATGGACAAGGACCCCGAACGCCGACCGGCGAGCGCCGGCGCCGTGGCCGATCTGCTCCTGAGCCTGCAGCGCAAGCTGCAGCGGCAGCGTCCCTACACCGTGGATGCGGTCCGCAACCAGCCGACGAAGAACATCGGCGCCGCCGCCGACGAACAGCGCCTCGCCCAGGGTCGGCTCGAACCGCTGGAACCGGCCCCGCCGCCGCCCACCTCCTGGGCCCGCGTCCTGCTCATGGTGGCCATCCTGGCCTTGCTCATCGTCATCGTCGTGTGGGGACTTCGGCCGACCAGTCCCGACGAATTGAGCCGCAAGGTCGACGCCCTCTTGCAAGACAGCGATTGGATCGGAGCCGAGATGCAACTGGCCAAACTCCGCGATCGGCTGGGCAGCCAACCCGACGCCGCCTGGCGTGACAAGCTGGACGACTTTGAGGAGCGTCTCCGTCAGGGGCAACAGCTCAGCCGGCTGCGGCGCGACATGGGCGGACTGGCCTTCTCGGCTCCCAGTTCGGAAGCGGAGCGGCTCTTCCGCCGAGGCGTGGTGGAGTTCCTGGCGGGACAGGCTGAAGCGGCACGCTCGACCTGGCAAAACCTCATCGGTGCCTACCGCGGCGTGCCGAGCCAGGCCGGCTGGGTGGCCCTGGCCGAGACGGCCCTGCGCGAGGCCGACAAGCGGCCCGATGCGGCCGCCGCCATCCGTGAGGCTGTCGCTCAGGCCCGCTCCGAGCCGGCCGGCGACGCGGTCCGCCGGCTCAAGACGTTACGCCTGCTCTATACCGGTGAGGCGGCCACATCCCCAGATATCCAGGCCGAGCTTGCCAAGCTCGACGAACTGCTCCGCGAACTGGAGAAGTAGCGTGCCCGCCAGCCGCCCACCGGCGACTTCGGCCTCCGGGAAGGTGAGCGACTGGCCGGCCTGGCCCGCGATTGGTTCAATGATCAGATGCCCCGGCCGACGCCCGGCCGCACCTTGCCGTTCCACTTGTTCACGGACCCAGGAAAGCGCCATGAAGATTCACGAATATCAGGCCAAGGAACTGCTCGCCGCCGCCGGGGCCAGTGTGCCGCGCGGCCTCGTGGCGCGGTCGGTGGATGAGGCGGTCAAGGCCTTTGACACGCTGGGCGGCGGGTTGGCCGTCCTCAAAGCCCAGGTCCACGCGGGCGGCCGGGGCAAGGGCCGCTTCAAGGGGAGCAACAAGGACTACGGCGGCGTGAAGCTGGTCAAAAGCCGGGAAGAAGTGGCCGACGTCGCGGCCACGATGTTCAAGTATCCGCTCGTTACCAAGCAGACCGGCGAGGAAGGGCAGCCCGTGAGCAGGGTGCTGGTGCAGGAAGCGGCCGACATCGCTCGGGAGATCTACGTCGGGTTGGTGATCGATCGCGGCATGGGCGGCCCGGTGCTGATGGCCTGTGCCGAAGGCGGGGTCGAGATCGAGGAAGTGGCCGCCCGCAACCCGGACGCCATTCTGAAGGTGCTGGTCGATCCGGACCGGGGCCTGGATCCGGCCCAGGCCGCCAAGCTCGCCGCGAGTCTCGGTTTCAAGGGCAACCAGGCCGCCCAGGCTGAGGCGATCATGACCGCCCTGACCCGCGTCTTCCTCGACAAGGACGGCAGCCTGGCCGAGATCAACCCCCTCATCGTCACCCAGTCGGGCGCGGTGCAGGTGCTCGACGCCAAGATGTCGTTCGACGACAACGCCCTGTTCCGCCATCCGGAGATCGAGGCCCTGCGCGACTTGACCGAAGAGAATCCCATGGAGCTACGGGCCGGCCAGGCCGGGCTGTCGTTCGTCAAGATGAACGGCAACATCGGCTGCCTGGTGAACGGGGCCGGGCTGGCCATGAGCACCATGGACATCATCAAGCTGCACGGCGGCGAGCCGGCCAACTTCCTGGACGTGGGCGGCGGAGCCAACAAAGATCAGGTGACCGAGGCCTTCCGCATCATCCTGGCCGATCCGAACGTCAAGGCCGTGCTGGTGAACATCTTCGGCGGCATCATGAAGTGCGACACCATCGCGGCCGCCATTATCGCTGCTTACGATGAAGTCGGCTTCCACGTGCCGCTCGTGGTTCGGCTGGAAGGCACCAATGTCGAACTCGGCCAGCAAATGCTGGCGGAGAGCGGCAAGCGGATCATCCCCGCCGACGGCCTGACCGACGCGGCCCAGAAGGTCGTCGCCTCCGCCAAGGTCTAGCCGCCAGCTCGGGACCAGGGCTGGTGACGGTAGAATCTTGAGATTCAGGGTTCCTGGGGCCGGACAGCTATCGCTTCACTATCTTCGTCAAGCGCGGCGACCACTGGCAAAAGGTCCACCAGGAGACGATGAAGCGCGTGCGGTAGCGCCGCCGACGTGGACGTTGTCGCTGCCGTGCCAGGCTGCTCGTGGACATAGGCCCAATCGCCGAGACGCTCCAGCGACCCCCCGTAGCCCGTCTTCGGGTAGTTCTGGAGTGGGAAGTAGAGGAACATGTCGAAGTTGGGCCCAGCCAGGGGTGTATGGAGGTAGAGAATCCAGGGATTGCCATCCCATTCGGTTTCGCCATCCTTGTCGGTGCGGCGCCAGTACTTGTACTCCGGGTAGGCTGCCATGCCCGTGGCTGGAATCGTCGGCAGGAACTCAGGCACCAACTCCGATAGGTCCGCCGAGGCGCGGCCGTGCCGCACTTCGTAGCCCTTGATGGCATCGATCAACGGCCGGCTGCGTTCCGCCAGTTGCAGAAATGCTACACGCCGATAGCTAAAGGCAAGCCTGAAGCCGACGAAGGTGCTGGCGATGAACAGCACAGAGCAGGTAAGAACCAACACGGGCCGAACATGCGGACCGCCGCGGACCAACTTGAATACCGCCCACACCATGAAACAAAGCGCAGCGGAAATAGATCCCAAGGCGAACCAACCGCACCAATGGCCAAGTCGGCCTCCCCAAGGTTCAAGCGCCAGGTACTCGCCGAAGGGAAGGAGCGCTACTGGACCGAGCGTACAGCCGAGCAGCCAGGCGCGGGCCATGCTGAGCGTCAGCGGTTTCATGCCAGCCAACTCGCCCTTGCGTCAGAACCAGGGTCAATTAAAGTATATGGTGGGTTAGTCCTTCGTGAACGATCCTGTACCGTGCCACGTCACGCCCTCCTGCCGCAAGAGGTCGAGGAAAACGTCGACTACCTCAGGGTCGAACTGCTTGCCGGCATTTGCGCGAAAGTAGGCATCGATGCGCTCGGCCGTCCAGGCTGTGCGGTAAGGCCGATCAGAACTCAAGGCGTCCCAGACGTCGACAACCATGAAGATGCGGGCCGCCAGAGGAATCTCCTGTCCCTTGAGGCCGCGGGGATAACCAGAGCCGTCCCAGCGTTCGTGGTGGCACCAGGGGATCGCCAGCGCTGGCTGCAAGTGCTCGATGGGTTCGAGTAGGCTGCGCCCCATCTCCGGATGTTTCTCCATCTCGCGCCGCTCTGCCGGGCTCAAGGGGCCAGGCTTCTGCAATATGGCGTCGGGTAGGCCCATCTTGCCGATGTCATGGAGCAAGGCTCCCCGCCAGATGTGGACGAGTTCGTTGCCGTCAATACCGAGGGCCCGGCAGAGCTTGACGGTCCACTCGGCGACCCGCTGTGAGTGATTCTCGGTTTCCCGGTCGCGCAGGTCGAGGGCCCGGCCCCAGCCGGCGATGGCGTCATCGTAGCTGCGCAACAGTTGCTCCTGGGCTCGCTCCAGGGCTCGCACGTCCCGCCGGATCAAGAGATAAATGGTCACGGTGATAAAGACCACATAGACGATGCCCTTGAGAGTCTGGGCCGCTAGGGCATGGCCGGCCTCGGGAAACAGTCGATCGACGACGACATCCGAGGCGAGGATCCATGCCATGCTCAAGCCGATGTAGATCCCAGCGATACGGGCCGGGATGATCCTGCTCGGCCCCGGATCGAACTGAAGTTGCGAGCGTTTGCCGCGCATGGCACACCTCGACTTCCATCGCCCCACCAGCCAGTCCCATTCCGGTCGCAGACTCAGATTCACTCAATGACTCGTTCCCCTGCTGGCGGCGCTACGTTAGAATCGAGAATCAGCGGGCCTCGACCGTCCGCGGGCGTCCTTTCTCGTTTCCGCTCTGGCACGATGTACCCCCTCAAGGCCGTGGTGATTCAATGCGAAGATGCGTGCCTCAGCGCCGTGCAGCGCGAGTTGATTGGCCTGCGCATCCGCATCGCGGGCACGTTCGTTGACGTGGAAAGCGCGGTAACGGAGCTGGCCCGGCAAAAGAACAAGGAACGCCACCTGCTGATCGTCCAACTCCACTCCAATCCCGGCCATGACGCCATCGCCAAGCTCAATAACCGCTTCGAGGGTTGGCCCATATTGGCGCTGATCCCGGGGGAGGCGTCGGCCCAGATGCTGCTGCAAGCCTCCCGCGCCGGTGCCGCTCAATTCGTCTCCTTGCCCGTGCAATCGAATGAAATGAAGGAGGCGCTCAACCGCCTGGCCCTGCAATTCGGCTTCCGGGTCCAGCACTCGAAGGTGGTGGCCATCAGCGGCGTGAGTGAAGGGGCCGGCGCCACCAGCCTGGCCATTAACCTCGCGGATGAAATGGCCCATCGCTTCGAGATGCAGGTCATGCTCGTGGAGTTGACCCGCCGCAGCGGCCGGCTCGCCGTCCACCTCAATCTCAAGCCCCGGTTCACCACAAGCCAGATCTTTCAAGACCCCGAGAGGTTTGACGTCAACCTCCTCAAGAAGACCCTGGTGCCGGTGCATGACCACCTCCACGTGCTCGCCGGGCCGCCGACTCCCTTGGCCCAAAGTGAACGCCAGTCCAAGGACGTCCTCCGCCTGCTCACCTTGGCCCGCGACCTGGCCAGCCTCGTTATCGTCGACATGCCCTACGACTTCGATGACACCTACGTGCAGACCATGCTGCATGCCGAGGTGGCCGTCCTGGTGGGCCAGCCGGTGCTGCCCTCAGTCCATTCGATGGGCCTCATCCGTTCCCTGCTCCAGCAGCAGCACTACGCGGGCCAGATGATCCACGTCTTCAATCGCTACAATCCCGGCTCGGGCGGCTACGACGCCGACCAGATCCGCAAGTCCCTCGATCTCAACGACCTGGCCACTGTCGCCGAGGAAGCGGCCTCGTTCAACAAATCCGCCAACCTGGGGCGGCCGCTACGCGAAATCGCCCCTCACTCCAAGGCGCTCAAGGACATCCGCCGACTCGCCGACCTGATCAATGCCGACGAGACGGCACCGCGGCAGCATCCAGGTCTTTGGACCCGCCTGCTCGGACGGCTCCGCGGCGCTATCTGGCGGACTCAGGAGTGAATTGGCAAGTCGCCGATTTCAATCCTCCAGCAGCACCCGCTGTGCAAACAGGTCCGGCGGAACCTCCACGCCCGCGGCCCGCAGCCGCACCGCCAACTGCGGCCGCACCCCCGTGGCCTCGAAGTAGCCCCGGGCTCGGCCCTTGTCGTCCACGCCCCGTTGCCGGTAAGCGAAGATCTCCTGCATGATGATGACGTCGCCTTCCATGCCCACCACCTCGGTAATGCTCGTCACCTTGCGTCCCCCACCTGGAACGCGGTCGGCCTGGACGACCAGCCGCAGGGCGGAACTGATCTGATGGCGCATGACCTTGATCGGCATCTCGAAGCCCGACATCATGACCATGGTCTCAAGGCGGCCCAGGGCATCCCGGGGTGAGTTGGCGTGCAGCGTCGTCATCGAGCCTTCGTGGCCCGTGTTCATCGCCTGGAGCATATCGAGCGCCTCGCCGCCGCGGCACTCGCCGATGATGATCCGGTCTGGCCGCATGCGCAGGGCGTTACGCACGAGGTCACGCATGGTGATTTGCCCCTTGCCCTCAATGTTGGGCGGTCGTGTCTCCAGGCGCACCACGTGCCGACGCTGGAGTTGCAACTCGGCGGCGTCCTCGATCGTGATGATCCGTTCATGGGCCGGAATGAAGGCCGAGAAGGCATTCAGCAGCGTGGTCTTGCCTGAACCCGTGCCACCGCTGATGACCAGGCTCTGCCGGGCCTGGGTAGCAGCTTCCAGCAACATGGCCATTTCCGGGGACAGAGAGTTGTAGGCGATCAGGTTCGCCAATCGAAGTGGCGACTTACCGAAACGGCGGATGCTCATGGCCGGACCATCCAGCGCCAGCGGCGGGACGATCGCATTGACGCGGGAACCGTCCGCCAGCCGTGCGTCGACCATAGGCGAACTCTCGTCGACGCGCCGACCCACCCGAGAAACGATCCGCTCAATCACGTGCAGGAGGTGCTGATCGTTGCGGAAGACGACGTCGGCTTCCTCCAAGCGCCCCCGCCGTTCCACGAAGATGACTTTGGCGCTGTTGATGAGAATGTCGCTCACCGAGGAGTCGCGCAAGAGTTTCTCAAGCGGCCCCAGGCCCAGAATATCGTCGAGCAGATCCTCCACGATCTCGGTACGCTCTTGGAGAGTGAGCAGCGACTCCTCTTCATCCAGAATCCGTTCAATCGCTAGGCGAATCTCGATGCGCCGGCTCGCTTCGGGAAGCTTGTTGACCTCCTCGATCAGCATGCCGCGAAAGAGCGCGCTAAACGCCTTCGCCTTGATGTCGTCAAGTGACCGCTTGGCATAGGTCGCCGACTCCGGCGGCACCGCTCCGTCAAAGCCAAACGTTGGCTTCGCGATTTCGGACATGGGTCAGCTACCTGCTCAGCACGAAAGGCGCACTCGATGCCAATGGCCTTGTCGTAAGTGGCACAAGAATGCGGACACGATGCGGGCAAGAACCACCGAGATCGGACCGCGCCTGAACATGAACGTGGAGTGATCTTTACGCGTCTGCGGTCCAAGTCCGGTTTGTAGGCGTCTTCTCCTCGTTACGTCTGCCTAGGCGCAATCTGTTCCGATCAGAGGGGAAGCCGCGGCAAGCGCCGAAGCGTGGGTGAAACGGAATCAAGACCCATTGGCGAATCGTACCCGAGTACTCTCAGTGATCGGGCCAAGGGTCTTGGGCACGTTGTGCAGCGGCGCGGGACGATACCTGTACGGCGTAGTGACACACTTGATTACAAACCAGGCCGCAGTCGCTGTCAATGAGATGTAGACCGCAATCCAGGCCGATGCAAATCAGATCGGCCCGGTCGGCGGCCGGGCAGCCGTTGCCAGGGACCGCACTCGAACTGGCATTCTCTATCGTTCTAATGAAGCCCCGATGCCAGGAGCCCTTGCCGCCGCCCGGCGCGATGCGGGCGGCCCCGACAATTGCCAAAATTCTCCAGAATCCGGGTCACATCCGCTACATATTGCAAGCCCTCCGAGCTAGACTAAGAGAGAGCGCGTAAGCGCTACTCCCCTGGCTGTCGCGCGGTTGACCCGCCGCCGCGACGCCCTCCGCCTGGCGACCGGCCGAAACACCGGACGCTGCTCGTTACATCCCGATCCGCGCGATCGGTCCTACCTCGGGTCTAGCCTTGTCCTGTGTGAGAACAGCATGTATCCGTTGAAAGTCGCCCTCGTCGGCTGCGGCGCCGATCTCCTGCCCTACGTTCAGAACGAACTGATCGAGCTGGGCGCCGAAGTCGCTTTTGACCTGCCCGATGTCAAGTCAGCCATCGGCCGCATCCCGAGCAGTGCGGAAGAGAAGCGTCTCTTCATTCTCCACCTGAACCAGGCTGATGGCCTGGGGATGCTGGAACGGCTGAGCGACCATTTCGCCGGCTGGCCAATCTTGGTCCTCACGGGCTTGACCCCGACGCCGGAGTGGCTGCTCACGCTGATGCGGGCGGGGGCGGCCCAGATCGTGCCCCTGCCGGCCGCGCCCGGCAGCCTGAAGCCCGCCTTCGACCGCCTGTCCAAGCAGTTCGGCTTCGCGGCCAGCACGAGCCGGGTCGTGGCGGTCTCCGGCGTCAGCGAAGGCTGCGGCGCCACGACGCTGGCCATCAATCTGGCCTATGAGCTGGCCCACATTTTCAAGCAGCCCACCGTGCTCACCGAGATGAGCCTGCAACTCGGCCGCCTGGCCAGTTATCTCGACCTGCGCCCCCGCTTCACGACCCAGGACCTGCTTGGCGACATGGAGCGCGTCGAAGTCGGCATGCTCAAGCAGATACTCACCCCGCACAGTGACAATCTGCACGTGCTGCCCGGCCCCTACCAGACCATTGCCAAACCGGTTGGCACGCCCAGCGCCATGGCGAACTTGCTGGGTCTGCTCCGCCGGGTCGCCAGCGTCGTGGTCATCGACATGCCTTACACGTTCGATGAGATGTACTTCACCGCCCTGCAGCAAGCGACGCACGTCGTCCTCGTCGCACAGCAAAGCGTCCCAGCCGTCCAGTCGCTGGCCATGCTTCGCGACGCTTTCGATCGACGTGACGTCGGTGCAAAGCAGTGCCTGGTGCTCAATCGTTTCGACCCCAAGGCCAAGGACCTGACCGAAGAGCGCATCCGCGAGGTCGTGCACGGCCCACCGTTCTTGCTCGCCCCCGACGATCACCACGTGACCGATGCGATCAACCGGGGCAAGCTCCTGCGGGAGGTGGCACCCCACTCGAAGCTCCTGGCAGCCCTCCACACCTTGGGCGGCCAGGTGCTCGATAAGCCCGAGTTCGCTCCCGCTCAGCCCGGCCAGCCCTCCTACTTCGGTCGGCTCTTGCGCGGCATCGGCATCAGTTGAGCCCTTTCGCTTTTTGCTTCCGGATACGACATCATGGCATCTTCCCATCCGATCGGCAGCGAGTGGCGGCAGCAGACGCATGAAGTCGCGGCCACGGTGCCGTCCCCAGGCACCGGCCCGCAATCCATGCAGCCCGAGATGAGCCGCTCGCTGGAGGAACTTCAGCTTCGCATTCACCGCAAGCTCGTGGAGCGACTCAAGCCCGAGGACATCCTGAAACTCCCGGAGGCGATCCGCCGCGCGGAGATTCGGTCCGCGATCGAACGCCTCCTGGACAGTGACCGGGAAAACCTCAATCTCATGGAGCGCAAGGAGATTCTGGACCGGCTCCTGGACGACATCTTCGGCCTGGGCCCCATCGAGCGGCTGCTCAAGGACCCGCATATCACCGACATCCTGGTCAACGGGGCCAATCAGGTCTACGTGGAGCGGCACGGTCGGCTGGAAGAAGTCCCGGTTCAGTTTCGGGACAACGAACATCTGCTCGAAGTCATCCTGCGGATCGTGGCCAGGGTGGGGCGGCGCGTGGATGAGGCCTCGCCCATGGTCGACGCCCGACTGCCGGACGGTTCCCGCGTCAATGCCATCATTCCGCCGCTCTCGCTGCGGGGGCCGACCCTGTCGATTCGGCGGTTCGGCGTGCGGCCGCTCCGGCTCCACGACCTGCTCGAACGCCACAGCGTCACCCCGGAGATGGCCCTGGTACTCGAGTCAGCGGTCAAGGCCCGGCTCAACCTGCTCGTCAGCGGCGGGACTGGCTCGGGCAAGACCACGTTGCTCAATATCCTCTCCGCCTTCATCCCGCACGAAGAACGCATCGTGACCATCGAGGACGCCGCCGAACTGCAGCTCCAGCAACGGCACGTGGTCCAACTTGAAAGCCGGCCCCCTAACGTCGAGGGCAAGGGCGAGGTGACCATCCGCGATCTGGTGCGCAACTCGCTCCGCATGCGGCCCAATCGCATTGTCGTGGGTGAATGCCGGGGCTCCGAGGCGCTGGATATGCTGCAAGCGATGAACACGGGCCATGAAGGCTCGATGACCACACTCCATGCCAACAGCCCGCGCGATGCCCTGTTTCGCCTGGAGAATATGCTCCTGATGACCGGGCTGGAGATGCCGCTCAAGGCGATCCGGCAACAGATCGCGTCGGCCATCAACGTCATCGTGCAGGTGGATCGGATGCCGGGCGGAGCACGGCGCATCACGAGCATTAGCGAACTCGTGGGCCTCGAGTCGGACGTCATCCAATTGCAGGAACTCTTCCTCTACAAGCCCCAGGGCGTCGATCCCACGGGCAAGACGTTCGGCACGTTCGAAGCCACGGGCGTCCATCCGCACTTCAGCCCGAAGCTGAAGGCGGCCGGCGCCGCGCTCGACGCCACGCTCTTCGCGCCGCGCGTGCTCATGCGAGCCTAGGGTCCACAGCGCGTCAGAGTTCGACCAGGCCGGTCCGCCGGACCGAGCGGACGAGCTTGACGAGCGGGGCCCCCAGACCTGGCGACAAGGCGTCGCAGAGCCGGGTGAGCTTGGTCTCGGTGAGTTTCTTGTTGGCCTTGACCATGGCGACGAAGTCGGCCTGCTCCTGTTCCTTCTCGTGATCCGGCCGCTGCGGGTTGAGCAGAGCCGCGAAGGCGAGCACCACCGCCATCTCGGCGTTGGGAATCAGAAAGGGCACGCCGGCGACCGTCCGCTTGCGCGTCTGGCTGAAGATGTTGGCCAG
Source organism: uncultured bacterium (assembly GCA_937858435.1). GTDB lineage: Bacteria > Planctomycetota > Planctomycetia > Gemmatales > HRBIN36 > CALLZJ01. Next base: position 2,882 of record CALLZJ010000232.1, on the reverse strand, counting down.
GAACGAGGTGGGCGGCAGCACCTTGATCTTCACCTTGTGATTGGCCAGGTCCTGAAAGAGGGCGCCCCATTCCTGGTCGGCCAGGCGCAGGTGGGGATAGGCTTCATGGAGCAACTTGACGGCGCGCTTGCGTTGCCGGGGCTGGACGACCAGGTCCAGTTCGGCGGTGACGCGCGGCGCGCCGAGCCAGTCGACGAGGCCGAGGCTGCCGATCAACACGCATTCGATCTTCTTCTTGGCAAAGAGGCGGAGCACGTCGAGCGCCGGGATCGCCCGGGGGAATTGCCGCAGCGATTCGGCGAAAGAAGCCTCCAGCGGCGAAGGGGACCGGGTGGCGGGCATGACGGCTCCTGGCAGCGGTGCGGAGACGGCAGCGGCTGCCCGTCCGGATCGGACGGCGGCTGGCGGAGTCACGCAGTCAGCCAGGGATAACGATAGTGGCCGCGCCCGCCAGGTGCAAGGCAACTCGCACCCTCCGGTGGCAATTGCGAAGCGGGCCGGGAGACAGATGCTCCTCGGCCCGCGGTAGGTAAGTTCGCTGGAAGTTCGGCTTACAGGCAGCAGAGCCGGGCCCGCCTGCTCAGGAGGGGCCGACGCCATTCGCAGACCGGCACGCAGACGGGCACCCGCCGGCAACGCCGTTCGATGATCGTGCAAGGCACCATCTCGCACACCGTGACCGGCACCTGGCAGGTCCGCTGCTCCTGCACCATCCGGCAGATTGTCACCGGTACGTGCCGCACCTGTTCCTCGGTCACCATCTTGCAGCGGACGCCCTTGAGCACTTCGGTCCGGGGCTCAGCGACCATCCGGCAGACGGTCACAGGCACCTTCCGCACGACGGTCTCCTGGACCATCCGGCAGCGCCGCTGGGTCACCATCCGCGTGTGCTCCTCAGTCACGAGCCGGCAGGTGGTGTAAGGCACCTTGCGGGTCACCGTGTAGGGCACCATCCGGCAGACGGTGTAGGGCACTTTCCGCACTTCGCAATGCTGCACCATGCGGGTGTAGGGCACCTGCTGCTGGACCACGCGGGGCACGCAGATCGGCCGCTGGCAGACGCGGGGCGGGCACTGGACCGTGACCAGCCGCGTCGCGGGGTGCTTCTTGACCACGCAGCCCTGGGCGTCGGTGTAGCACTCACCCGGGATCGTCTCGCAGCGGGTGTAGCAGGGGCCGGGCACCGTGTAGGACTGGTACTGCGTCTCATAGATGGTCCGGCAGACGGTCCGCATCTCGGTCACGGGCCGGCAAGTCACGTGGGCCACGTCCCGATAGCGCGTCTCTTGCACCTGCCGATAGTGGGTCTCGCACACGTCGCGGTAGTGGGTCTCGTAGACCGGCCGACAGGTGTGATACTTGACCGGCACCTGGAACGTCTCCCAGACCGGGCGGCAGACAACCTGGCAGAACTCGCGGACTATGGTCTCCTGGACCGGCCGGCAGACCGTGTAGTTGCGCGTGTAGGTGTACTCTTCATAGACCGGCTTGCACACGGTGTAGCGGTAGGTGCGGTTCACCGTCTCGTAGACCGGCTTGCACACGGTATACGTGTGGGTCCGCATCTCAGTGCGGTACTGCGGCCGGTAGACGACCCGCGGACACTCTTCGACCACGGTCTGGTATCGCGTCCGGTAGGCGATACGGGGATAACAGCAGACCGCCGGGGCGCAGACGGCGGGATAGTTGCTGATGCCGCAGTCGGACGCTCGTGCCGACGTCGCCGGCACTAGGCCCAGAGTAAGGGCCAGCATCCCCAGCAGAGTGAAACGCATGTCTAATCCTCCTGATGGCTCGGCCACGCTCCGGGCGGGAGTGCGGCTGGGCTTGGAGCGCCGCGGCCCCCCGCCGCGCGCTTTACGGCTCCACAACTCTGCCCGATGGCAACCGGGAAGGGAAGGAAATCGGGGCGAATGAGGCAAAGGTGAACGCTGACGGCGCCCGTGCGGCTGGCAGAGTCGCCCTTGACGGAACATCCGCCAGAGTCGACAGAGTCACGTGCCGGCGGGTCCGGCCTAACGGTGGCCCCGCCCCTCCGAGGGCTGCTCCGAGGAGCGCTGCCGCTTGACGGCCGCCGTCCACCAGCGTATCCTGATTCAAACGATCGTTTGAAACAACCGTCTGGATGCGCCGATGCTCGATCCGGTCAAAGAGCGACTGCTGGATGCCGCGGGAGCCGTCTTCGCGGAGCGCGGCTTTGCCGCCGCCACTGTCCGGGAGATCTGTGCCCGGGCCGACGCCAACCTCGCTGCAGTCAACTACCATTTCGGCGACAAGGAACGGCTCTACATCGAAGCGGTGAAGGCCGCCCATGCCCGCCGACTCGCGGAGATTCCCGCTCCCGTTCCGTCTCCGGAGACCACCCCCGTCGACCGTCTCCGGCTGTGCATCCGCACCATGCTCCAGCGTATGGTCTTCGACGCCCACCAGCCCCCGTGGTGTGCCCAACTCGTCATGCGTGAACTGGCCGTCCCATCCACCGCGTGCCGGGAGCTGACGCAGGAGTTCATCCGGCCGCAGTTCGAGCAACTCCTGACCCTTGTCAGCGAGCTGGTCCCGCCGGGTACGCCGGCCCGCCGTCGGCACCTCGTCGTCTTCAGCATCGTCGGCCAATGCCTGCACCACCGGCTGGCCCGACCGGTCATTGGCCACCTGGTCGGGGCCGACGAGCAAGCCGGTTACGATCTCGACAGGCTCACGGATCACATCCCGTCCTTCACGCTGCACGGCCTGAGCGGTGCGGCCGCCGACACCGGGCGGCGGGTGCAACGCCGCCAGCAGATGACGAGTGGGCGGCCCCGGCGGGGCGGCGTTTGTGCAGTCCTCGGTCGTCCACTCCGGCACGAAGGCCGTGCAGGTCAACCGGGGGGCGGGCTCCGACA